>JAQBQI010000673.1 GCA_028287085.1 Myxococcaceae bacterium | reverse complement strand
TGGCCCCGCCGAGACGCGCCGCGGGCCTCGCCCTCGCGCTCGCCCTCGCGGCCCTCGTCGCGGGCCACCGCGTCGTCCGTTACACCACCACCGACGCCGCCGAGTACGCGTGGGCCGGCCGCTGGCTGCGCACCGTCCCGGCCGGGTGCCGCCTCACCTGGGTCGCCTTCGCCGGACCGCGGCGCACGGTCTTCCTGCCGACCTGGGCGCACCGCGGGGCGTCGGCGCCGCTCGACGCGCGCGGCCCGGTCAACGTGCGCGCGAGCCTCGAACCGCTGGGCTGCACCTGGTACCTGCGCACCACCGCGTGCGACACCGACGACGGCGGCCCGGCCTGCGCCGCGGTCGAGCGTGACCTCGTGCTCGCGCCGGTCGCTGCCACCCGCTTCGCCGCGAAGCTCAGCCACGGGGCGCTGCCGTACCCGCGCGCGACCGTGCGGGCGGCGCTGTTTCGCGTGACCGCCCTGCGCCCCGACGGCCCGCGGTAGCGATCGCCGCCGAGGGGTTCACCGCGGCGGCGGGGACGTGGTAACGCTCCGCCCGCTCCGATGGCCGACCTCAGCTTTCGCGCGACGATCAAGCCCGTGGAGGTCGAAGAGCTCATCGACCTCTTCGTGCACCGGCCGCTCGCGCACCTCATCGCCCGCGCCGCGTACCCGACGGCGATCACGCCCGACCAGCTCACGCTGGTCTCAATGTGCGTGGGCATCGCGTCGGGCTGGTGCGCCTGGTCGTCGCTCGCGCGCGGGCCGTCGTACCTCGCCGCCGGCGGCCTGCTGCTCATCGCCTCCGCGGTGGTCGACTGCTCCGACGGGCAGCTCGCGCGCATGCGCCAGAGCAGCTCGCGCTTCGGCCGCATGCTCGACGGCCTCGTCGACGCCATCGTGCAGGCCGCGGTCATCCCGCCGGTGCTCGCGCACCTCTGGGTCGAGCACCGCGCCCACCCCGGCCAGGGGGCCCTCTGGCTCGCCGTGGGTGTGGTCGCCGCCCTCACCGTCTCGCTGCACACCACCCTCTACGACCACTTCAAGAACGTCTACCTCGTGCACACCCAGCCCACGCGCCGCGAGGGCAACGACGACCCCGAGGACGTCGAGAGCCACTACGAGGACCTCAAATCGCAGGGCCTGCGCCTCGTCGACGCCGTGCGCTTCTACCTCTACCGCCGCTACGTGCCGCAGCAGCGCGCCATCCTCGGGTGGATCGACCCGTCGATCCCCGCGCGCTTCCGCGACATGGCCGAGTACTCGATCGAGCGGGCCGCGCGCTACCGCCTGCTCCACCGCGGCGTGATGCGCGCGTGGAGCTTCTACGGCATCGGCACGCACATCTTCGGCCTCGGCGTCGCCATGATGACCGACCACCTGACCGCCTACGTGCTCGTCCGCGCGGTGGCCTTCAACGCCGCGCTGCTCGTGCTGGTGCCGGCGCAGCGCCGCGCGTCGCGCGCCTTCTTCGCCCGCGAGGGGATGTCATGACCACGGCGATCCTGCTGGTGGCGGGCGTCGGGAGCCGGCTGCGGCCGCTCACCGACCGCCGCCCCAAGTGCCTCGCGTCGCTGGGCGGCGAGACCATCCTCGCGCGCCAGGTGCGCCTGCTCGCCGCGGCGGGCGTCGCGCGGCTGGTGCTCTCGACGGGCTTCGCGGCGGAGGCCGTGCGCGAGGCGCTCGCCGACGCGCCGCTGCCCTGCGCCTTCGTGCACAACCCCGACTACGCGACGACGCAGAACATCGTGTCGCTGCACCGCGCCCTCGCGGTGGTCGCGGGCGACGTGATCAAGCTCGACGGCGACGTGGTGTTCACCGACGCGCTGCTCCCGCGGCTGCTCGGGCGCGACGACGACGCGGTGGTCGCGGTCGACGACCGGCAGCCGGTGCGCGACGAGGCCATGAAGGTGCGCGCCGTCGGCGGGGTCGCCGAGCGCTTCGGCAAGGGCATCGCGGTCGCCGAGGCGCTGGGCGAGTCGATCGGGGTCGAGTGGTTCGGCGGCGCGGCGCGGGCGACGCTCGCCGCGGCGGTGGGGGCCGCCGTCGCCGCCGGGCGCACCGACCTCTATTACGAAGACGTGTATGCCGAGGTCGTCGCGCGGGGCGTGAAGATGCGCTGCGTGGGCGTCGGCGACCTGCCCTGGACGGAGGTCGACGAGCCCGCGGACCTCGCGCGGGCGGTGGCCCTCGTGCGCGCCGCAGGTTGATTGCGACGCCGAGGCCGACCGTGTTAGAGCCGCGCGATTGAATCGGGGCGGCCGTCGGGGCCGTCTTTGTCCGGATGTTCGGCGAAAGACCGGTGGCTTCGTGAGGCGTGTGATTCCATGAGCGGGGCGGCGAAGCGTCGGGTCGAGCGGGCGATCATCCTGGCGGCGGGGCGCGGGTCGCGCCTCGACCGCGGGGACGCGCTCCCCAAGCCGCTCCGTCCCGTCGCGGGCGTGCCGCTCATCGGGCGCATCCTGCGCACGCTGGCCTCCGAGGGCGTGCGCGAGGCCGTGGTGGTGGTCGGCTACGAGGGCGACCGCATCTCCGCCGCGCTCACCGACGAGGCCCTCCACGCCGGCGTCGAGGTGCACATCGTCGAGAACGCCCTGTGGGAGCGCTCGAACGGCCTCTCGCTCCTCGCCGCGCGCGACTTCCTCGACCGCGAGTGCCTGCTCACGATGGCCGACCACCTGGTCGCCCCGGCGCTGCTGCGCCGCCTGCTGCGCGCCGAGATTCCCGCGGGCGCCTGCGCCCTCGGCGTCGACTTCGACATCGAGCGCTGCTTCGACCTCGACGACGCCACCAAGGTGCTGGTCGAGGCCGGCCGCATCGGCGCCATCAGCAAGGAGCTCGACGCCTTCAACGCCATCGACACGGGCATCTTCCGCGTCAACAGCGCCCTCGTCGACGCGCTCGACGAGGTCTACGCGCGCCGCGGCGACGCCTCGCTCTCCGAGGGCGTGCGCGCGCTCGCCGCCACCGGCCGCTTCGTCGCCGTCGACGTCGGCGACGCCCGCTGGATCGACGTCGACACGCCCGAGGCGCAGGCCCGCGCCGAGGCGATGCTGCGCGTCTTCGGCGACGGCCTCGACGACGCCGACGGCGACCACGTGCCGGGGCACCCGATCGAGCCCGAGGCGATGGAGACCTTCGCGCCCTCGTGGGTGCGCGGCGCCTCGCCCTACCGCGAAGACCACTTCGCGCTGGCCGACCAGGAGGCCCGCAACGGCAACGACGACTTCTCGCGGCTGATGTCGAACGAGAGCCCCTTCCCCCCGTCGCCCCGCATCGTCGAGGCCGTGGTGAAGGCGCTCTCGCGCGGGCACCGCTACCCCGACGCGTCGATGGCCCGGGAGCTCCGCGCGCGCCTCGCGGGCGCGGTCGGCCTCGAGGCCGAGAGCTGCGTGCTCGGCGCCGGGTCGAGCGAGGTCATCGACCTGCTCGTGCGCGCCTTCGTGGCCCCCGGCGAGGAGGTCGTCGTCGCGGTGCCGACCTTCTCCATGTACGAGGCCCGCACCCGCCTCGCGGGCGGCGTGCCGGTGCTGGTGCCGATGCGCGACGACCTCGAGCTCGACGCCTCGGCCG
>JAQBQI010000617.1 GCA_028287085.1 Myxococcaceae bacterium | reverse complement strand
CTCGAGCGCCGCCGGGTCGCGCGGGGTCTCGCCGACGAAGCCCAGCCGCGCGACCGCCGCGTCGCCGCAGTTGGCCTGCACCAGCTCGCGGAAGCCGACGAGCGACGCGCGCACGCTCTCGGCGTGGCGGTCGCGCGCGGCGAAGAAGTCGTCGTCGTCGCCGAGCTCCGCGGCGAGCCCCTCGTCGGCGCGGCGCAGCCGGGTGAGCCGGTGCTCGAGCAGCGCAGCGTCGAGGCGGATCTGCGCCTCGATGGCGTCGGCGGAGAGCGCGCCCTTGAGCTTGAGCTCGGCGTACTGCGCCGCGCGGCGCTTCGCGATCTCCGCGGCGTGGGTGCGCGCGGCCTCGATCAACCCGTCGGCGGTCTTGCCCTCGTCGAGTACCTGCTTCGAACTCATGTGTCCTCCCGGCTGGCGGGCGGCGACGGCCGCCCGGAGCGACGAGTTTCGCGAGGGAGAACGGGGCGCGGCAAGGGCGAAGAGGGCGGCGACGAAGGCCGACCGGTGAACGGCGGCCGCGGAGGGTGCCCACCTCGCCGACGACGCGCCCGCGGCGGCCGTGAACGAGCGCGCCACGAGTCTTGCCTACATTTCGGGAGATATGGGAGTCACTCTTCCGCTACAGGCGCGGGCGCTGCCACCCGTGAGCGTCTTCCGCCGCATCCGTGCAAACGGACATTCCCGCGAGCGCCGACGGTCAACACCGTTCAGGGGTGTTGCACGTCGTCGACCACCGCATCGACGATCGGCCGATCGCCGACGCCAGTGTCTCGCGGGACGCGCTCGACGCATACGCCCCGGCGGCAGTCGTCCCACTCGGTGCACGACCGCTGACAGGCGCCGCAGTGAAACGGGTCGGTCGCGAGGTCGACGCAGGCGAGGCTCTCGAAGGTGTAACAGGCCGTGCAATCAGCCGTGTTCATCGCGGCGTCGCGGACGGCAGCGTCCCCGACGGCGGGCGCGGCGTCGCCCGTGACGACCGTCTGTGAGCACGCGACGCCCCCGACCACGAGCACCACGATCAGCGACGGTGATCCAGACCGCGACGATCTACACATCGCAAGATTGTAGGCGCACGCGACACAGCGGTCGCCAACGTTGAAGGCCGCGACGCAGGGAAACCGCTTTGGGCCATGCCCCCAAAGCCCCGGACGACACCCATCCCCCCTCCTCGACTTCCCCGCCCGCCGCACCTAACGATCGCCCCGGTGATGCTCGCCCCCGCGCCGCTGACCGCCACCGCCCCGTCGCGCCGCCACTGGCCCTGCGAGGTGTGCTCGCAGTGGCAGCTCCCGCGGCGCCCGCACGGCGGCTGGCGCGCCGTCGAGGTCTTCGCCTGGGCCTTCTTCGCGCTCGGCATCGCCGCCTCCTCCAAGATGATCGGCGTCGTCGGACTGCCCTTCATGTGCCTGCTCGCGGGCTGCGTCGTCGGCCCGCTGCGCGCCCTCGCCGCCGCCGACGCGCGCTGCCCCGGCTGCAACCGCTACATCTTCCCCCCGAAGCGCTGACGCCTCCGCGCACCGCGCGCTACCTTCGCGGCCATGATCGAGACCAGCATCGAGGTGCCCGTCGCCGTCAACGAGCCGGTGCGCCTGTACGCCCCCGGATCAGCCGACCGCGCCGAGCTCGAACGCACCCTCGCCGCGATGGCCGCCAGCCCCATCGAGGTGCCCGCGTACATCGGCGGCCACGACGTCTCTGCCGGCGAGCGCGTCGCCATGCGCTCGCCCCACCGCCACGACCTCGTGCTCGGCCACTGGCACAGCGGCGATGCGTCGCAGGTCGACGACGCCATCGCCGCCGCGATGAAGGCCGCCCCCGCCTGGGCCGCCACGCCCTGGAACGCCCGCGCCGCCATCTTCCTCAAGGCCGCCGAGCTGCTCGCGACGAAGCACCGCGCGACCCTCAACGCCGCCACCATGCTCGGCCAGTCGAAGACCGCCCACCAGGCCGAGATCGACGCCGCCTGCGAGCTCGTCGACTTCTGGCGCTTCAACGTCGGGTACCTCCCGAAGATCCTCGCCGACCAGCCCATCTCCTCGCCCGGCCTCTGGAACCTCCTCGATCACCGCCCCCTCGAAGGCTTCGTGCTCGCGGTGACGCCGTTCAACTTCACCGCCATCGCCGGCAACCTCCCGACCGCGCCCGCCCTCATGGGCAACGTCGTCGTCTGGAAGCCCTCCGCCACCGCGATGTACAGCGCCCACTTCATCCTCGAGATCCTGAAGGAAGCGGGCCTGCCCCCCGGCGTCATCAACATGGTCCTCGGCGACCCGGGCGCCCTCGTCGACCGCGCGCTCGCCTCCCCCCACCTCGCGGGCGTGCACTTCACGGGGAGCACTTCGGTGTTCCGCTCGCTCTGGGCGAAGGTCGGCGCGGGCGTCGGCGAGGGGCGCTACCGCACCTATCCGCGCCTCGTCGGCGAGACCGGCGGCAAGGACTTCGTCTTCGCGCACCCGAGCGCCGACGTCGACGCGCTCGCGGTCGGGCTCGTGCGCGGGGCCTACGAGTACCAGGGCCAGAAGTGCTCCGCCGCGTCGCGGGCCTACGTCCCCGCCTCGCTCTGGCCGCGCCTCCGCGCACGCATGATGGACGTACTCCCGGCCATCACCGTGGGCGACGTGAGCGAGCTCTCGCACTTCATGGGCGCGGTCATCGACCGCCGCGCCTACGAGCGCGTGACGGGCGCCGTGAAGTCGGCCCTGGCCGACGCCGGCTGCGAGGTGCTGCACCACGGCTACGACGACCGCGACGGGTACTTCATCCGCCCGACGCTGGTGCGGGTCGATGACCCGTCGCACCGGCTGATGCGCGACGAGCTCTTCGGCCCGGTGCTGGCGGTGCACGTCTACGACGACGCGCGCTACGACGAGGCGCTGGCCCGCTGCGGCGACGACTCGGAGTACGCGCTCACGGGGGCCTTCTGGGCGCGCGACCGGGCGGCCATCACGCACGCCCTCGCGGCGCTGCGGCAGGGCGCCGGGAACTTCTACATCAACGACAAGCCGACGGGCGCGGTGGTGGGGCAGCAGCCCTTCGGCGGGGCGCGCGCCTCGGGCACCAACGACAAGGCCGGGTCGGCCCTCAACCTGCTGCGGTGGGTGTCGCCGCGGACGGTGAAGGAGACCTTCGTTCCGCCTACGGGGTGGCGCTATCCGTCGATGGGATAGCGGCGGCCGCGTCGGTCGCGGCGTTGGCGGCGGGCACCGCGGCGGCGACGTCGGCGGGCGTGCCGATGACGCCCTCGCAGCGCACCGTCGCGTCGGCCCCGGTGGCGTGCTGGCTGCGCCACATCTGGCCCATCACGAGGATCTCGCAGGTGACGTCGCCGCCGCCGATCGCGGTGGCGCTGATGAGGGCGGGCTGCCCGTCGACGGCCGGGAGCTGGTAGCCCCACGGGAGGCGCACCGTCTCGTTGACCAGGCCGCCCGGGGCGGTGAAGCGCAGCCGCACCCGCGACGCGCTGCCGCGCATGCGCAGCTCGATGCCCGCCGAGCTCGGCGAGGGCCGCGGCCGGCCGTGGCGCCGCAGCAAGAACGCCACCCCGCCGACCGCCAGCAGGATCAGCCCGATGAGCACGGCCTTGCGGGTGCGCTCGTCGATGGGCGGAGCGGCCGGGCCCGACGCCGCGACGGGCGCGGCCTCGGCGGGCGCCTCGGTGGAAGCGGGCGCCTCGGTGGAAGCGGGCTCCTCGGTGGAAGCGGGCTCCGCGGCGACGGGTTGGGCTTCGGGCTCGGACTCCGGGGTGCTCATCGCGCGGACGCTACCGCAACGCCCCTTCGATCCCAAGACACCGGCACCGGGGCGGCGGGGGGGCTACTTCTTGAGCTTGCCGGCGGCCTTGCGCGCCGCGAGCTCGCGGTTGCCGCCCACGAGCGCGCCGTCGATGAAGACCATCGGGAAGGTCGGGAAGCCCGCCCAGAGCTTGATCGCGAGGCGCTCCTTCCACTTGGAGAGGTAGCTGCCGTACTCGAGGTAGGTGTACGCGACGCCCTCCTCGGTGAGCAGCTTGCGGGCGGCCTTCACCACGGGGTTCTGCGCCATGCCCACGACCACGACCGGGTCGCGCGCCACGGCCGCGGCGACCTCGTCGACGATGCCGCGGTGGAAGGAGGCGACGACGGCGTCGGCCTCGGGGGAGACCTTGTCAGCAGCGAGCGTGGGGCGGGTGGTCATGGCCGCGCTGTCTAGTCGATGACCCGCGGCGCAGCAACGGCGGGCGCCCGCGCACAAAGCTGACACCCGGCTGTCAGCGGTGCGGCTTGACGCTCCGGCCGCGGCGTCACACTCCCAGTGGGCCGTGAAGAAGAACCCATCGTCGCCCTTCGAGCTGGTGTCCGAGTTCGAGCCCCAGGGCGACCAGCCCGCCGCCATCGCGGCGCTCCTCGAGGGGCTGCGCCGGGGCGAGAAGCACCAGACGCTGCTCGGGGTGACGGGCTCGGGCAAGACCTTCACGGCCGCGCAGGTGATCGCCGCGCACGGCCGCCCGGCGCTGGTGCTCGCGCCCAACAAGACCCTCGCGGCGCAGCTCTACGCGGAGTTCAAGGCGCTCTTCCCCGAGAACGCCGTCGAGTACTTCGTCTCGTATTACGACTACTACCAGCCCGAGGCGTACATCCCCGCGAGCGACACCTTCATCGAGAAGGACGCGATGATCAACGAGGCCATCGACCGCATGCGCCACTCGGCCACGCGCTCGCTGCTCACGCGCAAGGACGTGATCATCGTGGCCTCGGTGTCGTGCATCTACGGCATCGGCTCGCAGGAGTCGTACAAGGGCATGGTCGCCGCCTTCGGGGTGGGCGAGGAGTACCCGCGCGACCACCTGCTGCGCCGCCTCGTCGAGATGCAGTACCAGCGCAACGACGTCGACTTCCACCGCGGCACCTTCCGGGTGCGCGGCGACGTGGTCGAGGTGTTCCCCGCCTACGAGGCCGACGTGGCGGTGCGCATCGCCTTCTTCGGCGACACCATCGACGACATCGCGGAGATCGACCCGCTGCGCGGCAAGGTGCTGAAGAAGCTGCGCGCGGCGGAGATCTTCCCCGGCTCGCACTACGTGACGCCGAAGAAGATGATGTCCAACGCGATCAACGCGATCCGCGACGAGCTCCAGGTGCGGCTCACCGACCTGAAGGAGCGCGGCAAGCTCATCGAGCGCGAGCGGTTGGAGCAGCGCGTGCTCTACGACCTCGAGATGTTGGAGCAGGTGGGCTTCTGCCACGGCATCGAGAACTACTCGCGGCACCTGTCGGGCAGGGCGCCCGGCGAGGCGCCACCCACCCTCATCGACTACTTCCCGCGCGACTACCTGCTGCTCATCGACGAGAGCCACCAGACCGTGTCGCAGGTGGGGTCGATGTACAAAGGCGACCGCGCCCGCAAGGAGACGCTGGTGGAGTTCGGGTTCCGCCTGCCGAGCGCGATGGACAACCGCCCGCTGAAGTTCGACGAGTTCGAGCAGCGCATGGGCAAGACCGTCTACGTGTCGGCCACGCCCGGCGAGTACGAGCTCACCCACAGCAACGGCACCTTCGTCGAGCAGATCATCCGCCCCACCGGCCTCATCGACCCGGAGATCACCGTGCGACCGGTGGCCAAGCAGGTCGACGACCTCCTCGCCGAGGTGCGCGACCGCGTCGCCAAGAACCAGCGCGTGCTCGTCACCACGCTCACCAAGCGCATGGCCGAAGACCTCACCGAATACTATCAAGACCTCGGCGTAAAGGTCCGCTATCTACACTCCGACATCGACACGCTCGAGCGCGTGGAGATCCTGCGCGACCTGCGGCGCGGCGAGTTCGACGTGCTGGTGGGCATCAACCTGCTGCGCGAGGGGCTCGACCTCCCGGAGGTGTCGCTGGTGGCGATCCTCGACGCCGACAAGGAGGGCTTCCTGCGCTCGGGGCGCTCGCTCATCCAGACGATCGGCCGCGCGGCGCGCAACGTCGAGGGGCGGGTGATCATGTACGGCGACACGATCACCAACGCGATGAAGAACGCCATCGAGGAGACCGACCGGCGGCGCACGATCCAGCGGGCCTACAACGAGAAGCACGGCATCACGCCGACGAGCACCACGCGCGCCATCAGCGACCTGTCGCCGGCGTCGGGGGCGAACGACTACGTGAGCGTGTCGAAGGGGCGGCGGAAGGGCGGCGCCGTGCAGGAGATGCCGAAGGACGACGCCGGGCGGGCGGCGCTGGCCGAGCAGCTCAGGGCGGAGATGCTCGAAGCGGCGGAGTCGTTGGACTTCGAGCGGGCGGCCGCGCTGCGCGACGAGCTGCGGGTGGTGGAGACGGGCGTGGCGCCGCCGCCGAAGCCGGCGGTGACCTCGCTCACGCCGACCAAGGACAAGGCGAAGAGCGACCCGCGCAAGCGCTTCGAGAAGGCGGGCCAGCGCTACGCGAAGAAGGGGTGAGCCGTCATCACCGGTGATGCGGCGGACATCACCGGTGATGAAATCAGTGCGCGGCCTGCACGAGCACACCCGCGACGGCCACCACCAGCGCCAGCGCGAAGCCCGTGCGCTGGAGCGAGAACACCCGGCGAAACTCGCGCAGGGCGCTCATCAGGTGGGTCATGTCTTGCCCTTCGGTGGCGACGATCTTCTGGAGCAGCTCGGCGGCCGAGCGCAGGCCGAAGCCCGCGATGACCATCGGCGCGCAGAAGGCCGTGACCACGAGGGGCGTCGGGTCTTGCCGGCTGCCGGCGATGAAGACGCCCGCGTAGAGGATCGCCACGATGGCCAGCGCGATGAGCACCAGGCCCGTCACGGTCATGGTGCCGGCGAGCTCGCGCACCACCTCGTTCTCCGAAGGCGTGAACTCGTACTGGCCCGCGGGCTTGTCGCTCTGATCGCTCATGGAATGGAATCCTCCTCGAAGCGCTCGCACGGTATCGCCCCCGCGTCGCCGCTGTCACATTCCGCGGGAGTTCAGCGCGCGGCCGTCCATGATCCGGCGAGGCCGGAGGCGCCCTGGTCGCTCCAGCGGCCGGCGGTGATGGCCGTTCCCGCGGCGTTGACGGTGCCCGTGTAGAGGTACTGCTGGCCGACCGAGTCGCCGCTCGTGTAGCGCTTGACGAACGTGATCGTGCCGTCGGCGAGGTCGAGCGCCCCCTGGAGCGTGGCCGAGCCGTAGGTGTCGACCATCGTCCCGGTGACTGCCCCGGTGGGGCCGACGGCGAAGGTCGTGCTGGTGACCGGCCAGCCGAGCGCGAGGCGCCACGCGCCGGCGGCGGTCGCGGGCGC
>JAQBQI010000611.1 GCA_028287085.1 Myxococcaceae bacterium | reverse complement strand
GCGCGCGCGGCGGCGTCGGTGACGTCGCGAGGCGGCGGGCCCGCGTCGGCGGGGCCGAGGTCGTCGAGGGCCGGGGCGTCGACCTCGACCGCTGCAACGTCGTCGTCGGCGGGCGCGTCGGGCGCGGTCTCGGTGCTGGCGCAGCCGCCGAGCAGCAGCGCGACGGCCGCGAGCCAGCGCGCGGCGCTCACAGGAGCGTTCCGCGCAGCAGCACCTGCGCGACGTTGAAGTAGATGACGAGCCCGGCGACGTCGACGAGGGTCGCGACGAAGGGGGCCGACGCGGTCGCCGGGTCGAAGCCGAAGCGCTTCACGATGAAGGGCAGCATCGAGCCGGCGATGGTGCCCCAGCTCACGACGCCGACGAGGCTGAAGGCCACGGTGAGCCCGATGCGGATGTATGCCGCGCCGTAGGGGTGGAAGAGCGACTGCCAGACCATGATCCGGACGAAGCCGATGACCGCGAGGCCGGCGCCCAGCGTGAGGCCCGCGGCCACCTCGCGGCGCACGATGACCCACCAGTCGCGCCCGGTGATCTCGCCGAGGGCCATCGCGCGGATGATCAGCGTGGTGGCCTGCGAGCCCGAGTTGCCGCCGCTCGAGATGATGAGCGGGATGAAGAGCGTGAGCACCACGGCGCGGGCGATCTCGTGCTCGTAGTGGGCCATCGCGCTGGCGGTGAGCATCTCGCCGACGAAGAGCGCCGCCAGCCAGCCGCCGCGCTTCTGCACCATCGCGCCGAAGCTGGTCTGCATGTACGGCGTGTCGAGCGCCTCCATGCCGCCGAGCTTCTGGATGTCCTCGGTGGCCTCGTGCTGCACGACGTCGACGATGTCGTCGATGGTGACGATGCCCTTCATGCGCCCGTCGACGTCGACCACGGGGAGCGCGTTGAGGTCGTGCTCGGCGATGACGCGCGCGACGGCCTCCTGGTCCATGGTGTCGGGCACGGAGATGACGGCGGTGTGCATCACCTCGGCGAGGGGCTTGTTGCCGGGCGCCGTGAAGAGGTCGCGGAAGGTGACCACGCCGCGGATGCGCTGCTCCTGGTCGAGCACGTAGGCGTAGTAGATGGTCTCGAGCCGCTCGCGCGCCTGCCGCCGCAGGTAGCGGATCGCCTCGTCGACGGTCATCTCCGGCCGCAGCCGCGCGAAGCGGGGGCTCATGAGCCCGCCGGCGGCGTCCTCGGCGTAGGCCATGAGCGCGGCCACCTCGCGGCGCGACACGTCGTCGAGCTGGTTGAGGAAGGCCCCGCGGTCGCCCTCGGGGAGCTCCTGCAGGAGGTCGGCGGCGTCGTCGGGGGCGAGCAGTCGCAGCCACAGGCGGCGCTCGCCGCTGGGCATCGCGCGCAGCATCGAGGCCTGCTCGAGCGTCTTGAGCCCGAGGAAGAACTCGTCGGCCTCGGCGCGCTCCAGGTGCTGGAAGCCTTCGAGCCGCTCGGCGGGGGAGAGCACCAGCCAGGCGTCGCGAAGCTCTTCGCCGGTGAGTCCAGCGTCACTCATGTCGGCACCTCAGCGAAGCAATGAAGGACGTCTCTCTCGCGGCCGTGTGGCCTATGACCGGGAACGCGAAGCCCTGTCAAGCAAGACCCGTTGCGCCGCGGATTGGTGCGTGCACGGGCCTCGCGGGTGGGGCTATCGTCGGGGCGGCGATGAGCACCCGGAAGGCGATCGATCCACAGGCGGCGCGGGTGCTGGGGCAGGTGGCCGCGCAGGCCCTGTCGGGCATCCTCGGCGACGGGGCGGAGTGGTCGGCGGCGAAGGCCGCGGTGCGCGGCACCGTGATGCGCGACCCGATGGACTCGGCGCTGGCCACCGTCGCGGGCGCGACGCTGCTGTTCTACCTCGCCGAGCGCAAGGTGAACCCCAAGGTGAAGACCCCCGCCGACGCCCTGCTCTTCATCACCACCTGCCTGTCGGTGGGCTACTCCGACATCTTCGCGCGCACCGAGGCCGGCAAGGCCGTCGCGTCGACCGTGATGACCATCGGGCCCTCCATCACCGCCCAGCTCTTCGCCCCGCCCGAGCGCGCCGCCCCCGCCGCCGACGCCGGGCTCAAGGAGATCGCCGACCTCCAGCGGCAGATTCTCGCGCGCCTCGACCTGCTCGTGGCCGCGGCGCAGAAGCCCCCGACGACCTGAACGGCCGACCGCGTGCTGCTCCGAGGACGACGCTCGCCCGACCAGACCGAGGTCCGCCGCGACCTCGGGCTCGTCGCGCGCCGCGCCCTGGTCGGCGGCTCCTTCGCGGCCGCCTCCGGGGCCCTCGCGCTGGCCGTCGGCGGCTGGGCCTGGGCCCTCGCGGGCGTGCTCGCCATCCCCGCGGCCTTCACCCTCGCGTCGATCCGCCGGCCCTTCGTCGCGCCGTGCCCGGGCTGCGGCTCGCTGCTCGGCGCCTCGCTGGTGCAGCTCCCCGACGAGCCCGTGCTCGGGCCCACCGTGCACGACCTGCGCTGCGCCGCGTGCGGCATCTACGTCGACGCGTCGGGCGGCGTGGTGCGCGAGGCGCCCTTCCGCCGCACGCTGGAGTCGCCGGGCTTCGAGTGCGTGCTCCCGGCCGCGCAGCTCGGCTCGCTCGCGTGGGGCGCCGACTGCGTGCGCTGCGGGCGCCCGGCGACGCGCTCGCTGCGGCTGTCGGCGCGCGAGGCGGGCGTGCTCTCGGGGCTCGAGGCCACGCTCGACGGCCCGCCCGACGGCGCGGCGCCCGGCTACTGCGACGAGCACGGCGCGGCCGACGACCCGATGGCCCGGGCGCTGGTGGTGGCCCGCACCCCCGGGCGGGTGACGGTGCAGCTGTCGCTCTACGCGGCGTACCGGGCCTTCCTCGACGCCAACCGCGACCTCGTCGACGTGACGGTGCGCAGCGGGGCCGTGCGCGAGCCGCCGCCGATCGGGGATTGATCGGGCCGCGGGCCCGCGCTGATACTGGTCAACGGGCGCGCGGCCGCGCGGGCCGAGGTCTGGAAGGATGTCGACGATGCGAAGTGGCAGAGCGGGACTCCGCGGCGCGATGCTGGTGATGACCCTCGCGGCGTGCTCGGACACGACCCGCGGCACCGAGGATGCGGGCACCGTCGACGCGCGGGTGCGGCCGCCGCTCGACCCCCGCCAGTGGATCGAGTGCCAGCCCGGCCAGCAGCGCTGCTACCAGAACATCCACCAGACCTGCGCGGCGTCGGGCGAGCTCACGCAGGTGATCGAGGACGAGTGCATCCCGCGGGGCATGGTCTGCGACGACACGCTGTGGTGCGTGCTCTGCCGGCCCGGCGAGCTGCGCTGCACGGACAACTCGCTCAGCGTCGAGCGCTGCAACGCCACGGGCACGGGCTACGAGCCGGTGCGCGACTGCGACACGGCGCGCGGCGAGGCGTGCCGCCGCGGGCAGTGCGTGGTGCTGTGCACCGACGACTCGGTGGCCCACAGCAACATCGGCTGCGAGTACTACGGCGTCGACCTCGACAACATCGTCGAGACGGGCGGTCGCTCGGCCGCCTCGCAGCAGTACGCCATCGTGGTGTCGAACCCCGACCCGGTGCTCACGGTGCGCATCGAGGTGTCGCGCAACACGGCGCCGCAGGGCATGCCGCCGGTGCTCGAGCGGCTGGAGACGCGGGTGATTCCGCCGCGCGACCTCGAGGTGCTCGAGCTGCCGGCGCGCGAGGTCGACTGCTCGACCGTGGCCGGACTCAACGACGGCACCGGCACCTGCCTCTCGTCGCGGGCCTACCGCGTGACGTCGAACTACCCGGTGATCGCGTACCAGTTCAACCCGCTGTCGAACGTCGGGGTCTTCTCCAACGACGCGTCGCTGCTCGTGCCGACCAACTCGCTCGAGGGCAGCTACCGCTTTCTCGGCTACCCCCAGCAGTGGTCGCGCACGACCAACCCCGACACCAACGGCAGCGACGAGATCCGCGCGTTCATGACCATCGTGGGCACGCAGGCGAACACCCGCGTGCGGGTCACGCCGACGGCCGACATCATCCCGGGCGGTCCCTTCCGCGAGCGCCACCCGGCGGGCACGCCCTTCGACGTGGTGATCGGCGCCTTCGACGTGCTCAACCTGGAGACCGGCGCCTTCCTGGCCGACTTCACCGGCAGCCTCATCAACGCCGACGCCCCGGTCGCCGTCTTCGCCGGAACCGAGTGCACCGACGTCCCCTTCTGGCGCACCACGGCCGAGCGGCAGCCCGCCTGCGACCACATCGAGGAGCAGCTCTTCCCGTCGAGCACGGCGGGGCAGAACTACGTGGCCTCGCGCACCCCGACCCGCACCCGCGCGGTCAACCTCGCCGGCGCCTCGGTGGCCGAGGTCAACGAGCCCGAGTGGTTTCGCGTGCTCAACGTCTCGTCGCGCATCGTGCACGTGACCACCACGCTGCCCGAGGACATCTCCATGCCCGCCGGCCCGAAGGTCGAGTTCGACCTGGAGGAGGGCGGCTACCAGGACATCCGCGCCCTCGCCGACTTCATCATCCGGGCCGACGCGCCGGTCTCGGTGGGCCAGCTCCAGGGCTCGCAGTCGACCACGGGCATCCCCTTCTCCCTGCCCGGCGGCGACCCCGCGCTGATCATCGTGCCGCCGGTCGAGCAGTGGCGCACCGACTACGTCTTCCTCACGCCCAACAAGTACGCCTTCGACTTCGTGCAGATCGTGGCGCGCCCCGACGTGCAGGTCTTCCTCGACGAGACCGACGTGAGCGACTTCTCCGACTGCACCCGCAGCCGCTCGGACGGCTGCGTCGAGACGCGCACCCACCAGTGCCCGCCGCCCGTCTACGTGACCTACCGCTGCCAGCTGTCGTTTCCGCGCATCGACAACAGCATCATGCCCCCGGCCATCACCGCGGGGCGCCAGGGCGACGGCGTCCACGTCGTGCGCTCGGTCACGCCCGCCGACCGCCCCGCCGAAGGGGTCATGGTGCTGGTCTCCGGCTTCGACCGCTTCGTCTCCTACGCCTACGCCGGCGGCACCAACCTCGTCCCCGTCCGCTGACGGGCCGTGACCTCTCCCTGACGCGGCCCCGCCGGGGCTGCGCGCCGCAGCCGATGCGCGATTGCGCGACCCAGGCCCCGACCTGATACTCCGTCCGTGAAATCCTCCCCTCGCGCGCCTTCGTTGGCCCTCGTCGCCGCCGGGCTCCTCGCGGGCTGCGCCGACGACCCCTTCGCGGCCCCCGAGGCCGACGGCAGCGTCGACGCCGGGGTCGACGTCCCGCGCATCATCCGCGCCGACGTGCCGGTGACCCCGCGCGACGTGCCGGCGGTCGACGTGCCGCGCAACACCAACCCCGTCGTCGTGGGCGTCGTGCCCGACCACGGGCCCTTCACCGGCGGCAACTCCGTCGTCGTGCGCGGGTCGAACTTCACCCCCGAGTCGGTCGTCACCTTCGCGGGCAACCTCGTGCAGCCGCGCGACACCACCGCCAACGACCAGGGCCGCCTCACGGTGCTGCCGCCCGCCGGGCGCGCGGGCGAGGTCGACGTCACCGTCACGGTCGACGGCCGCACCGCGACGCTCCCGCGGGGCTACCGCTACGACGCCATCCAGGTCGACCCCGGCGACGGCTCGCCCGCGGGCAACACCCTCCTCACGGTGCGCGGCCTCGGCACGCACTTCACCGACGCGAGCGCCGTCACCCTCGACGGACTGCCCTGCACCGACGTGCGCGCCGGCGGCCCCGAGCTGCTCACCTGCCTCACGCCGGCGCACCCCGAGGGGCGCGTCGACGTCGCGGTGACCACCGGCGACGAGCGCATCGCCGTCGCCGACGCGTTCAACTTCACCGACAGCGCCGAGTCGGCCCGGGGCGGCCTCGGCGGCGGCACCATCGTCGGCAACATCAACGTCACGGTGCTCGCGGGCAACACCGGCGACCCGATCCCCAACGCGCTGGTCTTCCTCGGCGACGACCCGCAGGTCGCGCCGCCGCGCTCGACCCGCACCAACGACCGCGGCCGCGCCTCGGTGGGCTTCCCCGAGCTGCGCGGGCCCACCACGCTGACGGTGAGCGCGCACTGCTTCAGCAGCCAGACGGTGCAGGTCTTCGACGCCCGCAACGTGTCGGTCTACCTCTACGCGCAGATGATCCCGGCCTGCGCCGCCGAGGGCATGCCCCCCGACAACACGCCCGGGCGCGGCACCTTCGGCACGCAGGTCTCGGGCGAGCTCGTGTGGGACGGGCCCAACGAGTTCGCGCCCAACCCCTGGCGCAACATCCCCGAGCCGCGGGCCGGCGAGCGCCGCGTCGCGCGCGTGTTCGCCACCACGGCCGACATCCTCTCGACGCCCAACCAGCCCGCCGCGGGCGGCCAGGTCGTCGAGGTGGTCAACCCCGGCTACGGCGGGCGCGGCTACCCCTTCAGCATCGGCACCCGCAACGCCTCGCTGGCCATCTACGCCATCGCGGGCATCGAGAACAACCGCGACCCCTCGCGCTTCACGCCGTACATCATGGGCGTCGCGCGCGGCGTGCTGGGCTCGCCCCGCGCGATGATCACCAACGTGGTCGTCCCGATGAACATCCCCCTCGACCACCAGACCGGGGTGCGGCTCGCCAACCTCCCGCCGGTCACCCGCGACGGCCCCAACCGACTGCGCGTCGAGGGCTTCATCGACCTCGGCGGCGAGGGGGTCATCGCCCGCCCCGACGTGACCGCCTACGGCCGCGACGTCGGCGACAACTACAACCTCGTGGCGCTGCCGCCCTTCAGCGGCGCCATCGCCGACGCGCGGCTCATCGTGCGCGCGACCTACGGCGTCACCTCGGGCCGCCAGGCCGACGGCTCGGAGTACCTCTCCCCGCCGTCGAGCGCCGTCGTGGTCGGCAGCATCACGTCGCCCGACGACACCGTGCAGATCGACAACTGGGTGGGCATCCCGGAGTTCGACGCGCCGCTCGAGGGCGGCCGCCTGCCGGTCGACCGCACCGTGCGCTTCACCCAGCGCGGCAACGACCCCGACATGTTCACGCTCTCGCTCTCGGGCGACGTCCTGTACTGGCAGACGTGGGCGCCCGGCGCCGCGCGCACCTTCCGCTTCCCCGACATCTCCGGGGTGATGGGCCTGCGCGACCTCCCCACCGGCGCGGCCTACTACATGTACCTGACGGGCTTCCGGCTCGCGGGCTTCGCGTTCAACGAGTTCCGGTACACCAACCTGTCGCAGCTTTACTGGTCGGCGTATGCGGCGCGCAACCTGACCTTCACGCGGTAGGCCCGGCGGCCGGGCTAGCGCTTCGGCTTCAGCGCCTCGTCGGGGGCCGTCACGTGGAACTCCCCGCGCAGCCGCATCATGCGCGCGGCCTCCCCCGCCTCGCCGCGCATCTCCAGCGCCTTCGCCCGCGACTCGACCAGCGGCGCGAGGAGTTCTTCGTCCATGCCGGGGTAGGCCTCGCGGCGGTGGCGCACCCGCGTCGCGTCGAGCCGCAGCAC
This sequence comes from Myxococcaceae bacterium, assembly GCA_028287085.1. GTDB lineage: Bacteria > Myxococcota_A > Polyangia > Polyangiales > SCUS01. Next base: position 14,466 of record JAQBQI010000611.1, on the reverse strand, counting down.
CGCCCACGCCGCCGCCCCCCGCTGGAGGATGCGCGCCGCCAGGGTCGGCTCGTGCCGCTGCCAGGTGCCGCCCATGCCGTAAAGCGTCTGCATCTTCTCCCACGCCTGACGAATCTCGTCGGTCGGGGCGCTCCAGTGGACGCCCAGCGCGAGGAAGTGGTTGGCGCCCTCGATCTTGGCGAGCAGCCGCGTCATCACGGCGACGGGGTTCTCGACCGCCGCCGCCGCGGGCTGCGCCCAGTGCAGGATGCCGAAGAGGTCGAGCAGCACCACGAGCCGGTGCATGGTGGTGCGGCCGATGTAGCCCTCGCTCAGCATCGCCTCGAAGCTGCGCGAGCCGTCGAGCACGTAGTCGACCGCGCGCTCTTCGGCCTCGGGCAGCACGAGCCGCGCGAGGCGGCCGCGCCGGTCGTCGATCACCGAGGGGGCGAGCCGCAGCTTGGGGAGGTGCGCCTGCGTGAAGACCGGGTCTTCGAAGCCCCGCAGGCGGATGCGCAGCCCCGCGACCACGAAGGCCGTCATCGGCACGCGCAGCTTCTGGAGCTGCCAGGCGTGCTTCTCGCGGCGGAAGGCGTAGGTGCCGTCGGCCCACTCGAAGGCCCGCAGGGCGCGGTTGCGCTCGGCCGGGGAGAGGCAGACGCCGCCGCGGTCGACGGGGAGGACGATCTCCTCGGCGCGGTGCCGCAGCGTCAGGACCCCCGACGAGGCGCGCAGGAAGGTGAACTGGTTGAGCAGGGTGGCGAGGCTGGGCCGCGCGAGGCCGTCGGGCTCGACGGGGTTCACGAGGTGCAGCGCGCGCACGACGTCGAGGGTGGGGAGCCCGACGAAGGGGCCGCTCGCCGCGACCTCGGCGACGTGGCCCGAGGGCGGCGCGTAGGACGGGTGCTCGCTGATGCGACCGCCGTCGGAGGGGCGCTCCTCGGGCGGAGCAATGGTCGCCGGGGGCGCGTGGGCGGCGGTCGGGGGTTGCGAGGGCAGCCGCTCGGGCGGCGGCGAGCGCTGGACGATCGTCTCGCGCACGTCGTGCGGCGCGGCGGGGGGCGCCGTGTCGCGGTGCGCCGCGACCATCGGGATCTCCTCGACGGAGGGCACGTCGGGGCGCTCGCGGGGGTTGAACGACGCGACGAGCGGCGCCGCCGGGGAGGGGGTGATCGGGGCGCGCCGGCGGGGCTTGCCGCGCAGGTTGGCGAGGGCGGGCTCGTCGAGGTCGTCGAGGAGGTTCCAGGGCGTGGTCATGCCGGTGAGGCCGACGGCGACGTGGGCGGCGCCCAGCGCGATCACCCCTTCGCCGAACACCTCCGCCGGCAGCCCGTAGACGCCGCCGAGGGCGTTGGCCAGCGCCGGCTGGGCGGCGCGCCTGCCCGCGCAAATGAAGCGCCGCACGTCGGCCGGGTTCGCCCCGGCCTGCCGGGTGACGAAGTTCGCGACCTCCGTGACGAGCGGGAGCAGCGCCTCGGGGCGCACGTTGGCCCCGTCGAGGCCGACCACGGACTGCCGCGCGCGCACCCGGACGGTGCCGGCCGAGACCTCGGCGAGGGTGAACTCCAGCTTGTGGGTGCCGACGTGGGCGATCGCACAGAGGCCCGCGATGGTGGGGTCGATGAGCGCCGCGGCGACGGCCAGCGCCGTGGTGTCACGCACCAGCCGCATCGTCTCGACGGTGGTGCCCTCCATCGCCTGGAGCAGCGCGCGCCGCTGGCGGTCGCCCCAGGTCGCCGGCACCGCGACGCCCGCCAGGATGTGGTCGTCGCCCATCGCGTGCTGCAATCCGAGCAGCAGCTCGCGACCGACCAGCACCGCGTTGGCCTCGCGCTCGTCGACGCCGAGCGACCACTTCCAGCCGAGCGCGCTCGTGCGCTGGATGATGCTGGCCATGTCGGCGACCGGCCGGAGCACGATGGTCTGGTCGGGACGCAGCGCGGCGACCGCGAGGCCGTCGGTGTGGAACTGGAGTCCGATGAGATGGGGCATGGAAGTCGAAGCCTCGTGGAGGTTGCCCGCGCGATGTCCGGTCGATAGCTGTGCAAGAACTCTGCGCCGCGCGCACGGCGGTCTGGCACTCGCTCCCTGCTTGCGAGGGGAGCGCGATCCCAGACGCGGCGCAAGGGCCGCACTGTCCTGATTTATGGGGGTGAGGAGGGGCTCAGGCCGCGGAGACGGGGGTCGCGATCGGGGCGGGCTCGATCGGCGCGAAGAGGTTGGCGGGCGCAGCGCGCTCCGCGGTCTTGCGACGGTAGAGGTAGAGCGGGACGCAGACGACGATCGTGACGATGGCGATGAACTGCGAGGTCGAGAGGTTGCCCACGGTGCCGCGCTCGGCGTCGTCGCGGATGACCTCGAGGAGCCCGCGGCCGATGCCGTAGACGATCCAGAAGGAGAGGAAGATCTGGCCCTCCCACTGGCGGCGGCGCCACATGAAGAGGAGGGTCGCGAAGACCATCAGGCCGAGGAGCGATTCGTAGAGCTGCGTGGGGTGCACGGGCACCGAGTGCTCGGCGGTGGGCGCGATGTGGCAGAGGCCGTCGGCGGCGTTGAAGAGGCCGTGGTAGGCGCGCTCGCAGACGTCGCGCGAGGCGCGGAAACCCAGGCGGACGTGCTGCTGCCAGGCGGGGGCGCCGTGGCCGTCGTTCCAGTGGGGGAAGGTGCCGAGGAACTTCAGCCACGCGGGGGCGTGCGGCGGCAGCGGCTGGCCGAAGTCGCAGCCGTACATGTAGCAACCGAGGCGGGTGATCATGAGCCCGGAGCCGAGGGCGGGCACCGCGGCGTCGGCCCACTTCCAGAGCGAATACCCGTTGCGGTAAAGGAAGATCACCGAGCCGAGCAGGCCGCCGAGGAAGCCGCCGTAGGCCACGAGCCCGCCCGAGCGCAGCTGGAGGATCTGCAGCGGCGACGAGAACTCGTCGAGGTTGGTGAGGAAGTAGAGGACGCGCGCGCCGACGACGGCCATGAAGGCCGTGAAGACGTAGCAGTCGGCCATCTTGTCGCGGGGCAGGCCCTGCCGGTCGGTGAGTCCGAGCACGACGTACCAGCCGACGACGAGCGAGAGCCCGAGCATCACGCCGTACGAGTAGATGGGCAGCGACTCCCAGGCGCCCTTCCAGATGGGCCCGCGGGCGAAGCCCTTGAGCACCTGGAGGGCCTTCTCGCCGTTGGTGCCGTGCAGCCCGAGCGGCGCGGCGTACGCGAAGACCCCGATGCCGATGGCGACCGAGAGCAGCGCGTTGGCGGGGGAGTCGGCGATGGGCCCCTTCTCGGCGGGCGTCGCCTTCGCGTCGTCACCGGCGCCCTTCTTCGGGGCCGGCGCGCCGCTGCGATTGACGTTCACGACGATGGAATAGAGGCCCCAGAGAATCAGGGCGGGGACGATGAACTTGAACGCCCACCCTGGGACCGTGATCATGACCGGATGCATGGGGCTGCGGTGTAGAAGGGCCTCCCCACGGGGTCAAGCACCGGACGGACGCGAACGCCCGCCGCGCGCCGCTCAGAGCGAGCGGACGAAGGAGAGCAGCGCGGGGTTGGTCCAGTCGAGCGTGCGGTCGAAGCGGGCCCGGATCACGCCGCGCGGGTCGATGATCCAGGTCTCGGGGAAGAGCTTCGTGCCGTAGCGGCGCTCGACCACCGCGCGGTCGGGGTCGAACACGATCGGCGCGCGAATCGACGGCGGGATGAGCGGCGCGATGGCGTCCCAGTTGGCGTCGACGCTGACGAGCACCAGCGCGAGCTCGGGGGCGCCCTGCACCAGCTCGTCGAAGGCGGGCAGCGACTCGGCGAGCTCCTCGATGCACGGCGGGCACTCGCGCGACCAGAAGTGCAGCACCACCGTGCGGCCGCGGAGCGAGCTCAGGCGCAGCGGGCGGCCCGCGCGGTCGCGCAGCGTGAAGTCGGGGGCGAGCCGGTCGTTGCCCACGTAGTCGGGGCGCAGCGCGGTGACGAGGGCGGTGCTGCGCCGGTGCTCGCCGTCGAGGGCCGCCGCGCCGAAGGAGACCCCGGCGGCGAGGGCGGCGACCACGAAGGCGCCGGTGGCGGCGGTGACGAGTCGGCGGGCGGGGCGGGGCGGGGGGATCATGGTTGGTGCGGGTCGCCGTCGCGCAGGCGGGCGAGGAGCGCGTCGGCCGTCAGCCGGTACCGGAAGGCCGTGCGCCCGTCGACGGCGACGACCGGGACCTCGTCGGTGTAGCGCGCGACGAGCGCCGGGTCGCCGTCGACGTCGACCACCGCGAGCTCGAAGGGGTGCGCCGCGCGCACGGCGTCGAGCACGACCCTGGCGTCATCGCAGAGGTGGCAGCCGCGCCGGGTGTAGAGGGTGACCGTGGCCATCGGGGCTTCGCGGAGGGCGGTAGCACCGCGCCGCGCGCGGGGTCAACCGGCGCCGACCGCGGAGGCGCCATCACGGGCGGCGGGTGACCGGGGGGCGCGGCGGCGCGGGGGGCACCAGGGTCTCGCCCCGCTCGAGCGGCGCGATGCGCACGCGCATCGTGCCGAGCTCGAAGGTCATCAGCCCGCGCCCGTCGGTGGTCACGTGCTCGAGGAACTTGAACGACGGCTGCCGATCGAAGCGGGCCAGCAGCTTGCCGCCGCGCGCGTGGGCGTAGACCACGCCGTCGGGGTCGACCTGCACGGTGGTCAGGTCGAGCGGCTCGGTGGAGTCGTCCGAGAGCTCGACCTCCACGCGCACCGCGGGGTCGGTCTCGAGCCGCACCGAGCGCACCACCAGCGGCGTGTGGTCGACGGCGATGAAGCACCAGTCGAGCGCGTTGCGCATCACGTAGCGGCCCTGCTCGTCGAGGTCGATCCAGCTCGCGAGCGCGCGGGCCAGGCCCGGGTGCAGCACCCGCTCGCCCTCGTGCCAGATGTGCCCGTCGCGGTCGACGCGGATGCTGCTCTCCCGGCTCAACTTGAACGGAACGGCCTCGTCGCTCATGGCGTCTCCCTGCCTCGCTCGGTCACAACCTCGAAGATCTCGTCGTCGCGCAGCCCGAGCACCGCCCGCCCCGCCGCGCCGAGCCCCGGCATCGGCACGTCGCGGAAGCGCGCGAGGAAGGCGTCGGTCAGCCGCAGCACCACCGCGCGCCCGCTGCGCCGGTCGAGCACGCGGGTGCGGGTCGCGCGGTCGGTCGCGACGATCATCCGCAGGCTCAGGCGCCCGACGCTCGCCCCCGTCGACGCCGCCACGCCGTCGGCGATGCAGCTGTACTGAACCTCCGCGGGCGACGTGTGCTCGACCTCGACGTCGAAGCTCCCCCGCGGCAGCGAGAGCGTCGCGAGCGCCCGCTCGCCCATGCGGTAGCCCGCCACCACGAAGGGCCCCGCGCCGCCGTGCACCGCCGTCACCCGCGCGACCGCGAGCTCGTCGGGCGAGGCCGGCGTCGCGGCGGTCGCGCAGCCCGCGAGCAGGGCGCCCGCCAGCCAGAACCTCAACCCGCCCATGACGCCAGCGCCTCCATCGCCCGATCGATCTCCTCGTCCGTGGTGTAGGGCGCCGGGCCCAGCCGCAACAGGTCGCCGCGCGCGTCGACCCGGATTTCCTTCGCCCCGAGGGCCTCGGCGACCGCCCCCGCGCCGGCGAGTCGCAGCGAGACGAAGGCCCCCCGACGGTCGTCGGCGCGCGGCGTCGCCACGGCGAGGCCCAGCTTATCGGCCCAGGTAAGAACGCGCCCGGTCTGCTCGAGCGAGCGGCGTCGCAGCGAGGCGGCGTCGAGCCCGCGCGCGGCGAAGAAGCGGAGCACCGCCCGCGCGCGGTAGTGGCTCGCGGGGTCGTAGGTGGCGCCGGCGAAGCGGTCGGCGCCGTCGTCGCCGTACTGCACGGGCGCCTCGGTGCGGCGGTCGGCCAGGTGCGCGAAGTCGGCGAACCAGCCCGTCACGGCGGGGCGCAGCGTGCAGCCCGCGGGCACGCCGAGGAAGCACACGCCTTCGCCCCACTGCGCGTACTTGTAGCCGCCGCCCAGCACGAACACGTCGACGCCGACGGCGGCGCGGTCGAAGGGCAGCGCGACGAAGTGGTGGTAGGCGTCGACGAGCAGCGGCACGTCGCGCGCGCGGCAGTGGGCGGCGAGCGCGCCGAGGTGGGGCACGACGCTCGCGGTCTCGAAGAGCACCGACGAGCAGAGCACCGCCGCGGTGTCGTCGGTGACGGCGTCGGCGAGGCGCGCGGCGAGCGTGTCGACGGGCGACGGGTCGACGAAGGTGACGCGCACGCCCTCCTCGGCCAACCGCCGCAGCTGCCGGTGCAGCGTGTGGAACTCCCCCGCCGTCGTCACGAGGTGCCGCCGCGACCGCAGCGGCAGCGCGCTCAGAAAGCGGGTGATCAGCGCGTGGGTGTTCTGGTCGAGGGCGTAGTCGCGGGCCCGGCCGCCGAGGGCGGCGGCGAGGCCCGCGCGCAGCTCGTCGGCGACGGCGAAGGCCGCGGCCCACTTGTCGTCGACGTGCAGGGCGGCGTCGTCGAAGCACTCGCCGAGGGCGGCGCGCGCGACGTCGGGCCAGGCCTGGTGCGAGTGCCCCGTGAGGAGCACCCGGTCGGGCCGGAGGAAGGCGGAGTAGTGGGAGCGGAGGGCGGCGCTGTCGATCATCGAAGCGCCGCGGAGGGTATCACCGACCGCGCTGGGCGTTGGGGGGCGGGGCGCCCTGGGGCGGCTGCTGCTGCTGGCCGGGGGGGGCGGGGTTGAGGTTCACGAAGCGCCCCACCGGGGCGGCCGTGAGCGAGACGTCCCACGACAGGTCGAAGGGGGCCTTCACCTCGGCGGGCAGGCCGTCCATCGCGGCGCCCATGTCGAGCACCTGCTCGAGGCGGGCGTCGTCGAAGCCGGGCTCGTGCAGGCAGATGACGTTCGGCGTGGTCACCACGGCGGAGACCTCGTCGCCGCGCAGCGGCTTGCCGCAGGCGGCGTGCATCGCGCTCACGAGGTGGTCGTTGATGACCACGCTCGCCACGAGCGGGCCGAAGGCCAGCAGCGCGCGCTTCTGGTTCTTGTCTTCGTGCATCGAGACGTCGACGGCGAAGATGCTGTTGGGGAGCTCCTCGGCGAGGCGGCGGTCGAAGATGTCGCCCTTGAGGCCGGCGCCCTCGAGCTCCTCCTGCGTCGGGATGCGCACGTGGCGGTCGTCGGAGATGACCGCGACGAGGAGCGCGTCGTTCCACGCCTCGATGATCTTCGGGCTCTTGCCCTGGGTGGCCTGCTTGAACTGCTCGACCACGCGGGCCGGGAAGATGCGCGCGCAGACCCACGCCTTCTCGCCGCAGGGGCACCACCGGGTCGGGTCGAGGTTCTTCGGCAGCTCGTCGGAGGCGAAGCGCACCTCGCGCTTGAAGTCCTTGCTCCCCGCCGGCATGCGGAAGGGCATGTCCATCAGGTTGAGCGCGCGGCCCGCGGTGCCGTCGGCGCGGCGCGGGAGCAGCTGCGTGCCCTGCACCGCGAAGGTCATCTCCGGGCGCTCGGCGCGCACCGCGTCGACGAAGCGCTTCACCTCGGTGATGCGCGCCATCGTCTCGCCCACCGCCGCCGCCGTCGTCTCCCCGAGGAACCACCCCAGGTGCGCCGCGCCCAGCGCCACGATCGGCACCTCCATCGGCCACAGCAGCTCGCCCGCGGTCGCGACCAGCACCGCGCCCTCGTTCTGCTCCTGCCACCCGAGGCCGACGCGCTCCATCTGCCCCTGGAGCAGCTTGCGCGCGACGGTCTGGTCCATCATGACGCCCGCCCGCAGGTCGCCCTTCATGATCGCTTCGGAGTGCTCGTACGCCCACTGCGGGAAGGCCGGGCCCTGCGGCATGGGGGCCATCTGCGGGAGCATCGCCAGCGGGAAGGCCAGCTTCTGCTTGTCGTCGCCGACCATGTCCTTCACGCGCTGCTCGAGGCCCGCGTCGTCCTTCGGGCCGGCCCACAGCCAGTACCCCGGCTCGGCCTCGCGGACGACCTCTTCGCCCTTGGCGGCCGCGTCGAGCACGGTCTTCCAGGTCTTCGCCAGCGTGAGCGGGCGGCCGAAGGTCTTCTCGATCGTCTCGTCGTCGACGGTCTCCGAGACCTCGGTCTCGGCGCCGTCGAGGGGCGCGCGGAGCAGCCGGGTCTTGAGCACCACGCCGTCGGAGTACGGCACGCCGCCGTCGCCGCCCGACAAGCCCTCGACCACGAGCTCGGCCCCGGAGCCCGGCATCGCCTTGATGAAGCGCACGCCGCAGACGCGCCGGGGCGTGGCGCCCTCGACCGAGATCATCTCGCCGGTGCGGGGGTCGGGCTGCGGCGGCATGATCTTGGCGCCGCAGACGCAGAGGCCCTTCCAGTTGGGGGGCTGCCCGACGGTCTTCGAGGGCTCGTTGGGGTCCTCGGCCGCGGGGAGCGGCGGGGGGTTCTTGAACAGCTCCTCGACGAACTTCGTGAGCTCCCGGGCGCCGCGGTAGCGCGGCTGACCCTGCGGCCCGGCGTACGGCGGATCGGGGAAGCCCAGGATCGTCGCGCCGAGGTGCCCGCAGTTGGGGCACGCGCCGACCACGTGGGCCGTGTCGATGGGGAGCGGCGCGCCGCGGGTGATCTGGGTGCGCTGCCCGCGGCTCTGGTCGAGCGCGCGGCGGATCGCAGAGGCGTCTACGGTCTCGGTCATCGATGAATCTCCATCCCTTGGCTCAGGCCACAGCGGGGCGCGGAAGATAGACGCAATCCCCGGGCGAAACCATAGCCCTCGCGGGCCGAGATTTTCCGCCCGAACGGGGTCGCGGGCGGCGCCCCGGGCGCGGTAACGGTGGGCCGTGAGCAGCACCGCCAGCACCGGGTCCGTCGTCGAGAAGCGCTCCTACTGGGAGGACCTCCGCGAGCTGTCGAAATCGCCGCGCGAGCTGTGGCTCACCTACGCCGCCATCATCTTCGAATACATCGGGCTGTATTCGTTCATGTCGGTGCTGTCGCTCTGGCTCTCCAGCGACTTCCACTTCGGCGACGACAGCGCGAGCAACTGGTTCGGCGTCTTCTCCGCGCTGCTCTCGCTCTTCGCCTTCATGGTCGGCTCGATCGCCGACGTCGTGGGTACGCGCCGCACGCTCATCTTCTCCTTCGGCGCCGCGATGGCCACCCGCGCGGTGATGTCCATCTCGCCCTCGTCGGCCGTCGCGCTCCCCGCGCTCATCGCCTACGCCTTCGCCCTCGCGAGCGGCTCGCCGGTGCTCCAGACCGCGGTGCACAAGTACTCGAACAAGCGCACCCTCGCGATCGCGTTCTCGTTCTTCTACATCGCGCTCAACGTCGGCGGCGTGCTCTCGGGGCAGCTCATCGACCGCACCAAGGCCTTCTTCGTCGACCCGCAGACCCACCACCTCGTGATGCGCACGATCGACCTCCCGCTGGTCGGCCCCACCCCGATGAGCGCCTACCGCGCCATCATCGGGCTCGGGACCATCACCGCCATGTTCGCCTTCGTGGCGACGCTCTTCGTGCGCTCCGACGAGGCCCTCGCGCGCGCCGGCGTCGCGTCGCGGCCCGAGTCCGACGAGGCCGCCGGGCCCAAGAAGAACCCGCTCGCGGTGCTGCGCGAGGTCGTGCGCGACAAGGCCTTCTGGCGCTTCATGCTGCTCATCACCTTCCTCGTGCTGGTGAAGGCGATCTTCGTGCACATGCACGCGACCTGGCCGAAGTTCATCACCCGCGAGCGCGGCGAGGACTTCGACTGGGGCGGCCTCTGGGCCCTCAACTCGGTGCTCATCCTCTTCTTCGTGCCGGTGACCACGGCCTTCACCCGCCACCTGTCGGCCTTCAAGGTCATCATGATCGGGAGCTTCGTGACCGCCGCGAGCCCCTTCATCCTCGCGCTCGGCTCGTCCACCCCGATCCAGGTCACGGCCATCGTGGTGCTCACGGTGGGCGAGGCCCTCTGGTCGCCGCGCAGCTACGAGTACAACGTCTCGATCGCGCCGCCGGGCCGCGAGGCGACCTACGTGAGCCTCGCGGTGCTCCCGTACTTCATGGCGAAGTTCTTCGTCGCGATGACCGCGGGCAAGCTGCTCACGGCCTACTGCCCGCCGACGGGCGAGCGGCACCCCGGCGTGATGTGGGTGATCATCGGCGTCACCACGCTCGTCGGCCCGATCGGCATCCTCGCGCTGCGCAACGTGATCAACCCGCGGCGCGAGGCCGAGCCCACGGCCGCGTCCGAGGAGAAGCTCGCGGCGTAGCTCAGCCGCGCCCGAGCGCGCGGCGCAGCGACTCGATCAGCGCGTCGGCGTCGCCGACCGGGGCCTCGCAGGTGGTGCCGCGGCAGACGTAGGCCCGGGCGCCGCCGCCCGCCGCGCGCCCGCGCAGCAGCTCGGGGTCGAGGCCCAGGGCGGTCGCGTCGGCCTCGTCGCGGGCGCACGCGAGGGTGCGGTGCGGGACGAAGACCGAGCGCACCGCCGCGAGCAGCGCGCGGGTGTCGTCGGCCGCGGGGTCGCCGACGACCACGACCTCGACGCCGCCGCGGGTGGCGCGGTCGACGGCGCGCAGCACCGAGCCCATGCCCAGGGGGTTGTCCTTCGCGGCGCCGGCGTGGAGGGCGACGGCGCGGTCGGCGGCGTCGCGGTAGCGGCGCTCGCCGGTGAGGGCGGCGGCGCGCAGCAGCGCCTCGAGGGCGAGCCCGACGCCGCCGGGGTACGCGTGGTCGGAGGCGTCGCGCGAGCGGTAGAGCACCACCTCGGCGTCGGCGGGCGAGAAGCAGAGGTCGCCCGTCGCGGGGTCGACGAAGCGGTCGAGCACGGCGTCGAGGAGCTTACGGGCCAGGGTAAGCGCGGCCGGGTCGAAGGTCGCCTCGAAGACGTCGAGCGCGGCGTTGGCGAGGGCGCCGTGGTCGTCGAGGTACGCGCTGCCGTAGGCGACGCCGTCCTTCATGGCGTGGGCGAGGGCGCCGTCGGCGAGGGCGTAGTCGCGCCAGGCGAAGAGGCCGTCGCGGGCGGCGGCCACGGCGTCGGGCTCGCCGAGGGTCGCGCCGAGGTGGGCGAGGGCGCCGAGGGCGAGGCCGTTCCACGAGGCGAGGCACTTGTCGTCGCGCATCGGGCGGGGGCGCGTCTCGCGAAGGGCGAGAAGCTTCGGGCGCACGCGCTCGACCACCTCGGTGACCTCGGCGACGCTGTGTCCGAGCGCGGCGGCGACCTTCTCCAGGGGCCGCGGGGTCCAGAGCACCGAGCGGCCGTGCTCGAAGTTGCCTTCGGTGCTCACGTCGTAGACCGCGCAGAAGATCTCCGCGTCGGCCGGTCCGGCGACGGACTCGATCTCGGCCGTCGTCCAGACGAAGAAGCGGCCCTCCTCGCCTTCGCTGTCGGCGTCCTGGGCCGAGTAGAAGGTCCCGTCGGGGGCGCACATCTCCCGCTCCAGGTACGCGCGGATGTCGGTGGCGATCGACAGCAGCGAGGCCCGCCGCGCGTCCTCGCCGCCCCGCAGCCGCACGAGCCCGGCGGCGTCGACCGCGAGCCGCAGAAGCTGCGCGTTGTCGTAGAGCATCTTCTCGAAGTGGGGGACCTTCCACTCGGCGTCGGTGGAGTAGCGGGCGAAGCCGCCGCCGAGGTGGTCCCAGATGCCGCCCCCGCGCATGCGCTGGAGCGTGAGCAGCGTGGCGTCGGCGCAGCGGGCGCCGTGGCCCGCGACGTCGAGCGCGGCGCCCACGAGGAAGACGTCGTGGGTCATGGTGTTGGGAAACTTCGGCGCGCCGCCGAAGCCGCCGTTGCGCGCGTCGACCCGCGGCAGCGCGCGGGCGAGGCCGAGCGCGAGCGCGTCGTCGGGGACGGTCGCGGCGGCATCGGAGGCGGGGCGCGTGACGCGGGCGAGGGCGGCGGTGAGCTCGTCGGCCTGGGCGAAGACCTCGTCGCGGCGGCCGGTCCAGGCGTCGTCGATGGCGGTGAGCACCTCGCGGAAGCTGGGCATCCCGTAGCGGCGCTCGCCCGGGAAATACGTCCCCCCGTAAAAGGGTCGCCGGTCGGGCGTCAGGAACATCGACAGCGGCCAGCCCCCGCCGCGCTGCGCCACCACCTGGTGGGCGAGCTGGTAGACCTGATCGACGTCGGGGCGCTCCTCGCGGTCGACCTTGATCGAGACGAAGCGCTCGTTGAGCACGGCGGCGGTGGCCTCGTCCTCGAAGCTCTCGCGCTCCATCACGTGGCACCAGTGGCAGGCCGAGTACCCGATCGACAGGAACACGGGCTTGTCTTCCGCGGCGGCGCGGGCGAAGGCGGCGTCGCCCCAGGGCTCCCAGGCCACCGGGTTCTGCGCGTGCTGGAGCAGGTAGGGCGAGCGCTCGTGGGCGAGGGCGTTGGGCTTGCGCGGGGAGGTCATCGGGCGGCGTCAGGCGGGCGACCAGACGAACTCGTCGACCTCGAAGCCCGCGCGCTCGACGGTCTGTCGCAGCGTGGCCTCGGAGACGAGGGCGTCGTCGACGGTGAGCCGCGCCTCGCCGACCTCGACGCTGAGGTCGCTCACCCCGGGCACGCGCTCGAGCACGCGCTTCACCGACACCACGCAGCCGCCGCAGGTCATCCCCTCGATCAACATCGTCGCGCTTCGCATGACCCGTGAGGTAGCGCCAACCGGGGTCGCCGACCAGAGGCGCGTCGCGCTACGCTCGGTCACCCACCATGACCGCCGCCGCCCCGGTGATGCTCTTCGACGGCCACTGCAACCTCTGCAACCACGCCGTCGACTTCGTGCTCTCGCGCGAGACCACGCCCGAGCTGCGCTTCGCGTCGCTGCAGTCGGCGGCGGGCAAGGCGCTGCTCGCCGAGCGCGGCGTCGCGCTGCCCGAGGGCGACCCCGACACGGTGCTGCTCGTCGACGGGCCGACCGTGTGGTCGCACTCCGACGCGGCGCTGCGCGTCGCGCGTCGGCTGCGCTTCCCCTGGAATGTCATCGGGTGGTTCGGGTGGGTGCCGCGCTTCGTGCGCGACGGGGTCTACCGCTTCGTCGCCCGCAACCGGTACCGCTGGTTCGGCAGGAGCGAGACCTGCCGCATCGCGACGCCCGCGGAGAAGGCGCGCTTTCTCAGCGCGGCGGGCGGCTGATCAGGTGGGGTTGTTCTTGTTCCAGTTGTAGCCGATCTGCTGGGAGATCAGCGTCAGCGTGCCGGGGCCGACCAGGCCATCGACTGTGTAGCCGAAGGCCTTCTGCAGGTGCACCACCGCGCCGTGCGTGGCGTCGCCGAACTTGCCGTCGGCGACGAGCCCGTAGCCGAGCTTGTTGAGGTCGGTCTGCAGCGACTTCACCCCTTCGCCGCTCGAACCCTTCTTCAGGACATCACTCATGGTCGTCTCCTCGTGTCGGTGCCCGGGGCGTGAGCGCCCCCGTCGGCGGCGCCGAGTCTTGGGAGGGGCCCCGCCCCAGTCAATGGCCCTTCCGCAGCGCCTCGTGGTCGACCCAGTGGAGCATCGCCTCGACCACCTCGTCGCGGTTGGTCTCGTTCAGGATCTCGTGCCGCGCTTCGGGCCAGACCCGCACCGTCACGTTGCGCAGGCCCGCGCGCTCGTAGCCCGCGACCAGCGGGTGGAAGTCCTTGAGCTTGCGGTGCAGCGGGTCGCGCTCGCCCACGGTCAGGTACACCGGCAGGTCCTTCGGGATCTGCGCGAGGTTGGCCGGATCGGCGATGCCCGGGAGCGCGCCGAGCAGGTCGACCCAGAGCTGCGTCGTCGCCTCGAAGCCGCACAGCGGGTCGGCGATGTACTTGTCGACCTCGGCCGGGTCGCGCGAGAGCCAGTCGAAGTCGGTGCGCGCCGGGGCGAAGGCGCGGTTGTAGTCGCTGAAGGTCATCTTGGTGAGCACGGCCGAGGGCCTGGTCGGCCCGAGGCGCGCGCGCTCGACGCGGGCCACGAGGCGGCCGACCGGCGCGAGGGGGTTGCTGCCGCCGCTGGCGCTGCCGGAGAGCACCGCGCCCGCGAGCTGGTCGCCCCGCTCGAACATCACCTGCTGCGCCAGGAACGATCCCATGCTGTGCCCGAAGAACACCCGCGGCACGCCCGGGTGCTCCTTCGTGATGTGGTCGCCGAGGCGGTAGAGGTCGTCGAGCACGGTGCGCCAGCCGTTCTCCGCGGCGAAGTACCCGAGGGTGCCGCCCGCGGCGGTGCGCCCGTGCCCGCGGTGGTCGTCGGCGTAGACCGCGAGGCCCCGCGCGACGCAGGCCTCGGCGAAGCGCTTGTAGCGCAGCGCGTGCTCGGCGAGCCCGTGCGCGACCTGCACCACGCCGCGGGGCGTCCCCTCGGGCAGCCATCCGTAGACGAACACCTCGGTGCCGTCGCTCGCCTTCAGCGTGAACGTGCGTTCCAACATGGCGCGCACACTAACCCCATCGCCCGCGGCGATCGAAGGGTCGTTGCAGCGCGCGCCGGCGGCACCTATGTCTGCGCGCCGTGAACGACCTCGCCCGCATCCTCTTCGCCGCCGTGATGGGCGCCTCGATGACCGCCAGTCTCCTGGTCGTCCCTACCGTCGCCCGCGGCGCGCGCGGCCCCGTCGTCCCCGCGCTCACCGCCGC
>JAQBQI010000598.1 GCA_028287085.1 Myxococcaceae bacterium | reverse complement strand
TCCGCACCGGCGACGACGGCCGCGCCGAGGTCACCCTCTCCGACGGCGTCACCCTCGCGCTCGACCCCCAATCGCTCCTGGTGATCTACGGCAGCGCCGCCACCGTCGCCCCCGGCGTCGCCCCCTCGACCACCACCACCCTCCAGCGCGGAACCCTCCGCCTCACCGCGCCCGCGGCCGCCACGGCCGAGTCGATCCCCATCGCGACGCAGGCCCTCACGGTCTTCGCCGGGCGCGCCGACGCCACGGTCTCGGCCACCCTCGGCGGGCACATCACCGACCTCTCCGTCACCCGCGGCCGCCTGCGGGTGCGCCTCGGATCCAACGAGTACGTGCTCCCCGCCGGCCGCGCCGTGCGCGAGGAGGAGGGCCACGCGCCCGGCGCGCTGCGACCGCTTCCGCGCGCGCCGGTGTGGCGCCGCCCGCCGAGCACCCGCGCCATCTCCTTCGGCGAGCCCGTCGACGTCGAGGGCGTCTTCGGCCCCGGGCCGCGCGTGCCGGGCGTCAACGTCACCGGGTACCGCGTCGACATCGCCCGCGACGCGAGCTTCCGCGACCGCCTCGGCGAGCAGCGCCTCGGGCCCCGCGAGACGCAGCTCCGCTTCCGCTCGCTCAACCCCGGCACCTGGCACGTGCGCCTCTTCGCCCTCGACCCCGAGCGCTTCGAGAGCCCGCCCTCCCCCGTCGTCCGCATCGAGATCGCCGCGCCCCGCGTCGAGCCCGGCGAGCTCCCCACCGCCACGCGCGCCGGCCGCCGGGCCGCGCTGGTGATCCCGCAGGGCTTCTATTGCAGCCTCGACGGCTCGCAGTGGATGGCCGCCGACCGCCCGCGCCCGCTCGACCCCGCGCGCCCCTACGCCCTGCGCTGCGGCACCGCCGCCGACGGCCACGACGCCCGCGCCACCACGCTCGGCGCCGACCAGGTCGGCCCGCTCGCGTCGGCCGTGCGCCTGACGTCTCCCAGCGCCGTCGCGGGCGCGGACACGGCGTCGACCACGCTCTCGCTCGACCTGCACGACGCCGAGGGGCGCCCCGTGTCGCTCGCGACGGTCGACGTGGCCGCCGACCCGGGCGTGGTCGTCGAGGCCCTGCGCGAGAACGAGCCCCGCGGGCGCTACACCGCCGGCGTGCGCCTCCCGGTGGCGCTGCGCCAGGCGCGGCTGCGCTTCACCATCAACCGCGCGCTCACGCTCGAGGAGACCGTCGACGTGCCCGAGGTGGTGGTCGCCGCCCCGACGCCCACGACCACGGCCCGCGTCGCGCCGCCGCCGACCGTGCAGGTGCAGGTGATCCGCGCCGCCCAGCCCTTCCATCACCCCGAAGACGACGAGGTTCCGACCGACGAGGAGAAGTGACGGGGTACGATCGCGCGATGCGAGTGCTGGTCGTCGCCGGGTCGTTGGCGTTGCTGGGCTGTGAGGATGGGGCGACCGCGGCGAGCGACGCGGCGCCGGCCGACGTCGCGACGAACGACGCGAGCGACGCGCCCGACGCGGTGGCGGTCGACGTCCCCGACGAGCCGGTCGACGGCGGGCCGCCGTGCCCCGGCGCGCTGGGCACCCCCGCCGCGCGCACCGTCGCCCCGACGCGCGGGCCGATGGACGACACCCTGCGGGTGAACCACCTCCAGGCCAAGGGGACGCACAACAGCTACCACCTGCGTCCGCCGATCATCGGGCCCGACTGGGACTACTCGCAGTCGCCGCTCGACGTGCAGCTGGAGTCCGAGGGCGTGCGCGCGCTGGAGCTCGACATCCGCTGGGACACCCGCTGCGGGCGCTTCCGGGTCTTCCACCTGCCCATCCTCGACCCGCGCTCGACCTGCGACCTGTTCACCGACTGCCTCGGGCTCGTGCGGCGGTGGTCCGACGCGCACCCGTCGCACCACCCGGTGTTCATCCAGATCGAGCCCAAGGACGCGTGGGACGCCCCCACCACCGAGCTACGCCTGACCGCGATGGAGGCGGAGATCTTGTCGGTGTTTCCGCGCGAGCTGGTGGTGACGCCCGACGAGGTGCGGGGCGCGAGCGCGTCGCTGCCCGAGGCCATCGCCGCGCGCGGCTGGCCGACGCTGGGCGCCACGCGGGGCAGGGTGCTCTTCTTCATCGACCGCACCGACTCGCTGCGCGACGTCTACACCCACGGCGGCCGCGACCTCGCGGGGCGGCTGTCGTTCATCGACTCCGCGGTGGGCGACCCCTTCGCCGGGGTGATGGTGCTCAACAACCCCAACGGCGCCAACGTGCCCGCGGCGGTGCGCGCCGGCTACCTCGTGCGCGTCTTCTCCTGGACCGCCAGCGACGCCGTGCTCGACCCCGCCGTGACGGCCGCGGCCCTCGCGTCGGGCGCGCAGATCATCAGCACCGACTTCCCGGCGACGGCGCGCGGCGGCGTCGAGGGCGTGCGCATCCCCGACGGCAACCCCTCGCGCTGCAACGTGCTCAACGCCCCGGCGGGC
Source organism: Myxococcaceae bacterium (assembly GCA_028287085.1). Lineage (GTDB taxonomy): Bacteria > Myxococcota_A > Polyangia > Polyangiales > SCUS01. The sequence continues at coordinate 133 of JAQBQI010000598.1, read as the reverse complement.
TGCACCTCCGCGGCGATCGAGAACCTGCCGCGCTGAGTCCGCACGGGCCCCGCGCGCTGATCAGAACCCCGGCAGCCGCAGCTGCACGCCCTGGGCGCAGCGCCGGGTGAGCCGCTGCACCCGCTTGGCGAGC
>JAQBQI010000579.1 GCA_028287085.1 Myxococcaceae bacterium | reverse complement strand
ATCGAGCGCGCGAGCGAGCGCGCCGACGAGGGGCGGCGCGAGACCGAGCGGGCCGCCGGGCGCGCCCTCGAGCGCGGCGGACGGCGCTTGCAGCAGTCCTCGGACGAGCGCCGCGACGCCCGGTGATGGCGCCCGCTTCGGGCAACGGGCGCTGAATTCTTCGCCCCCCTCCCCTCGCCTGCTAACCCCCGCGGCATGACCGACCACCGCCGCGCCCCCGCCGACCGCCACGACACGATCCGGGTCGTCGGGGCGCGCGAGAACAACCTCAAGAACGTCAGCGTCGACATCCCCAAGCGGCGCTTGACGGTGTTCACCGGGGTCTCCGGGTCGGGCAAGTCGAGCCTGGTGTTCGGCACCATCGCCGCCGAGTCGCAGCGGCTCATCAACGAGACCTACCCCGCCTTCGTGCAGGGCTTCATGCCGAACCTCGGCCGCCCCGACGCCGACCTCCTCGACGGCCTCACCACCGCGATCATCGTCGACCAGGAGCGCATGGGCGCCAACTCCCGCTCGACGGTCGGCACGGCCACCGACGCCAACGCGATGCTGCGGGTGCTGTTCAGCCGCCTCGGCAAGCCGCACGTCGGCTCGCCCAACGCCTTCTCCTTCAACGTCCCGTCGGCGAGCGGGGTCGGGTCGATCACGGTCGACAAGGCGGGCGCCAGGGCGGAGAAGCGCACCTTCACCATCACCGGCGGCATGTGCCCGCGCTGCGAGGGCATGGGCTCGGTCAGCGACATCGACCTCACCCAGCTCTACGACGACACGAAGTCGATCAACGGGGGCGCCATCACGGTGCCGGGCTACTCGATGGACGGCTGGTTCGGGCGCATCTTCAACGGCTGCGGCTTCTTCGACGCCGACAAGCCCATCCGCAAGTTCACCAGGAAGGAGCTGAACGACCTGCTCCACAAGGAGCCGACCAAGATCAAGGTCGACGGCATCAACCTCACCTACGAGGGCCTGATCCCGAAGATCCAGAAGTCGATGCTCTCCAAGGACGTCGACGCGATGCAGCCGCACATCCGCGCCTTCGTCGAGCGCGCGGTCACCTTCGCCACCTGCCCCGAGTGCGAGGGCACGCGGCTGAGCAAGGCCGCCCGCTCGTCGAAGGTGAAGGGGATCAACATCGCCGAGGCCTGCGCGATGCAGATCAACGACCTGGCGGCCTGGCTGCGCGGCCTCGACGAGCCCTCCGTCGCGCCGCTGCTGACGTCGCTGCGGGGGACGCTCGACGCCTTCGTCGAGGTCGGCCTCGGGTACCTGTCGCTCGACCGTCCGACCGGCACGCTGTCGGGCGGCGAGTCGCAGCGCACCAAGATGATCCGGCACCTCGGCTCGAGCCTCACGGACGTCACCTACGTCTTCGACGAGCCCACCATCGGCCTGCACCCGCACGACATCCGGCGCATGAACGACCTGCTGCTGCGGCTGCGCGACAAGGGCAACACGGTGCTCGTCGTCGAGCACAAGCCCGAGACCATCGCGATCGCCGACCACGTCGTCGACCTCGGCCCGCGCGCGGGCGAGCACGGCGGCACCGTGCAGTACGCGGGTGATCTTGCCGGGCTGCGCGCGAGCGACACCCTCACCGGGCGCCACCTCGGCGACCGCGCCGCGCTGAAGAAGAAGGTCCGCAAGCCCACCGGCAAGCTCGAGATCCGCGGCGCGACCCGGCACAACCTGAAGAAGGTCGACGTCGACGTTCCCCTCGGCGTGCTCGTCGTGATCACCGGGGTCGCGGGCTCGGGCAAGAGCTCGCTGATCCACGGCTCGATCCCCGCGGGCGCGGGCGTCGTGCGGGTCGACCAGGCGGCGATCCGCGGCTCGCGGCGCAGCAACCCGGCGACCTACAGCGGGCTGCTCGACCCGATCCGCGCCGCCTTCGCGAAGGCCAACGGCGTGAAGCCCGCGCTGTTCAGCGCCAACTCGGAGGGCGCGTGCCCGGCCTGCAACGGCGCCGGGGTGATCTACACCGACCTCGCGATGATGGCCGAGGTCGCGACGACCTGCGAGGAGTGCGGCGGGCAGCGCTTCCAGGCCTCGGTGCTCGGGTACACCCTCGACGGCAAGAACATCGCCGAGGTGCTGGCGATGAGCGTCGAGGAGGCGCACGCGTTCTTCGGCGCCGGCCCCGCGCGGGCGATCCTCGCCCGGATGCGCGACGTGGGCCTCGGCTACCTGCGGCTGGGCCAGGTGCTCACCACGCTGTCGGGGGGAGAGCGCCAGCGGCTCAAGCTGGCCATCCACCTGGCGGAGAAGGGCGGCGTCTACGTGCTCGACGAGCCGACGAGCGGCCTGCACCTGGCGGACGTGGCGCAGCTGCTCGCGCTGCTCGACCGCCTCGTCGACGCGGGCAAGAGCGTCATCGTCATCGAGCACCACCAGGCGGTGATGGCGCACGCCGACTGGATCATCGACGTCGGCCCGGGCGCCGGGCACGACGGCGGCAGGGTGGTCTTCGAGGGCACCCCGGCGGCGCTGGTGGCGGCGCGCGCGACGCTCACGGGGCAGCACCTCGCGGAGTACGTGGGCGGGTGAGGCCCGCCGCGACCGAGGCGCTCAGTGGTCGTCGTCGGGGAGTTCCTGCGTGTAGCGCCGGCCCTCGATTTCGAGGGTGAAGCGCGTGTCCCCATCGGGGAGCGAGAACTCCAGCACCGCGGGGAGCCGTCGCTCGTAGCGCTTCACCAGCCGGTTGCGCGCGTCGTAGACGGCCCCGCCCGAGGCGACCGTCATGGTGCCGTCGACGAGGCCCGACACCAGCTCCGCCATCTGGTGCGTCTCCTCGGCGACGCGGTGGCACCACAGGTGCTCGGCGCCGGGCAGGTCGAGGTCGGCGATCTGCTCCATCTGCGCCTCGTTCACCTGCGAGCCGACGCCGACCAGCACGAGGTGCAGCGGCGGCAGCTCCCCGCGGGCGATGCGCGCGACGGCCTTGCGCGAGAGCTCACGGACCTCGTCCTCGTCGGCGATCTGCCCGTCGGTGACGAAGACGCCGCAGCCGGTCTTCGCGCCGCGCGCCGCCTGCTGCTCGATGTACGCGATGAAGTCCTGGAGGGCGGGCGCGAGCCGGGTGCCGCTGCCGAGGTTCTTCGGGCCCGGCACCTGTAACGTCGCGGCGTCGACGCTCGACAGCTCGCCCACGACCTCGACCTTGCGGCCGCCAGAACCGCAGGCCCAGTACGCGAGGCGGAGCTTGCCGTTGCGGTCCTTCGTCGCGAGGTACTGGAGCATCCGACGCACCTGCGGCTCGACCCGGTTGGTGCGCCCGCGCGCCACCGGCGCGTGGTCGTCGTCGTGGTCGTCGTCCTTGTGGTCGTCGCCCTTGTGGTCGTCGTCCTCGTCCTTGTGGTCGTCGTCGCGGAACCACCCGAACATGCGCGCGAGCAGCCCGGGCTTCTTCGCCGGGGCCTTCGCGGGCGCGTCGATCGCGGCGGTCTCGACCCGCGTCGGCGGCGGCGCCGCGTGCCCGTGGACGTCGCCGAGCGGGAGGTCGTCACGGTAGAAGTACTCGTCGGTCATGCTCCCCGAGCCGTCGACGTAGATGGCCATGTCGACGCCCTCGACCACGGGGTCGTGCAGGAGCGTGACCCTCACCACGCCGTCGTCGACGTGGATGTCCGCGAAGGGAGGAGCCAGCCGGTCGTGCGCGTGTGCCATATGGCCGAGCGTAACCCCGACGGGGTGCACCGCCGTACTGCCGGGGACGACGCCAGGACGCAGTCCCGGTCGCACCGCTCCGATGGGCAGCAATCTGGTTCACGCGGCCGAGGTCGTCGTCCGACCACGGTGTCGAGTGGACCTGGACTCTCGACCCTTCGGCTTCGACGCATCGCGAGTGACCGAGGGCCCGCAATCACCGGCCTCGCCCGCCGGGGAGCAACCACTGACGTCCGCAATCCCCGATCTGGTCGGGGAGTGATGGTGGTCGTGGATCCTCAATCGTCACTTCCGCACTCTCGGGCCGTCCTCGGTGATGACTCGACTCCGGGAGAGGTCAGTCCGGCGGGCGAGGCCGGGGACTGCGGACGTCAGTGGGTGCTCCCCGGCGGGCGAGGCCGGGGATTGCGGACGTCAGTGGTTGCTCCCCGGCGGGCGAGGCCGGGGATTGCGGACGTGGTCGGTTGCTCCCCGGCGGGCGAGGCCGGTGATTGCGGGCCCTCGTTCGCTCGCGACGTCGTCGATGGACACCACGTGGGTCGTCGCGGCCCCACCCTACTCAGGCGGCAGGTGCCTCGACGCGGCCATGTCGACGCGGTCCTTCGAGCGCAGCACCGCCCCTTCGGCGCGCAGCAGGCGCATCTGTCGGGCCTTCACCCCGGGCGCGCAGGAGCCGTCGGCGCGCAGCACGCGCCACCACGGCACCGCGTCGCCCCAGGTGGACATCACCCGCGCGACCATGCGCGGCCCCGGGCCGCCCAGGTGCGCCGAGACCTCGCCGTAGGACATGACCCGCCCCGGCGGGATCGCGTCGACGAGGTCGAGCACCTCGCGCGCGAAGGTCGACATCGTCGGGGGGAGGTCGTCCGGTGGGAGCTTCATGTCACCTCGCGAGGAGGATAGAGCCGATGCCGACGACCCTCCGCCGCGAATACAACCGCCGTACTCCCGAGTACGACCGTTGTACTCCCCGGTCGCTTCCCCCTTGTCCGTCGCGCGCCCTGCGCCGACCATCCCGCGCATGCGCCTCCTGCCTCCCCTGGTCGTCGCCGCCGCGCTGCTCTCCTCGGGCTGCCGCCACCGCCGTCGCCGCCGCCCCGCCGCGCCGCGCCCGCAGGTCGACGCGCGCATCGAGGTCCTCGACCGCGCCCGCCTCGCCGACCACGCCTACGGTCGCGTCGGCGACCTCCGCCTCGTCGCGGGCGACGTCGCGCTCACCGTCGCCGCCCGCCCCGACGCGCCCGGCCACCGCCCGCTCATGGGCGCCGTCGTCGACGTCGACCGCGGCGGCGACGACCGCCCCGACCCGCTGCTCTGGTGGCGCCCCACCTGGGTCGACGCCGCCGCGCGCCCGCACCCGATGGTCGCCGCCCTGGTCGACCTCGCGCGCTGCCCCGACGGCAGCACCGGCGTCGTGCGCACCGCCACCGTCGACGGCGTCGCGCTCCGCAGCCACCTCTGCGCGCTCGGCCCGGGGCGCTTCCGCGTGCGCACCACGGCGCGCGATCTCCCGGCCGGCGCGACCCTCGCCGACGACATCAACCCGGGCACCGCCGCGGTGCGCGTCGCCGGCCACGACGAGGCCTGGGAGGGCACCACCACGACCCCGTGGATCGAGCTCACCGAGCACGGCACCACCCTGCGCTTCGAGTCGAGCGGCGCCACCACCGCGAAGCGCAACTTCGTCCACATCGCGAGCGAGGCCTTCCCCGCCGCCGTGCTCTGGACCGCCGACGGCGCCGCCAGCGACCGCACCCTCACCGTGCGCGCCGCCGACCCCGAGCCCGCCCCCCCGACCGCGGGCCGCGCCACCCTGCGCCTCGCCTTCAACGGCCCGGCGGGCGCCGACCTCCCCGTGCACGTCATGTTCGCGCGCACCAGCGGATCGGACCCGCAGCCCACCCTCGCGCCGACCGCGCGCGGCTTCGCCTCGGGACGCTCGGTCTACCTCCTCGACGGCCACGGCGACGTGTCGCTGCCGCCCGGCGAGTACCGCGTCACCGCCTCCCACGGCACCGCGTGGACCCTCCACCAGGCGACCGTCACCCTCGCCACGGGCGCCGTCGCCGAGGTCGGCGGGTCGCTCCGCCTCGTGCTCCCGCCCGACTGGATCGCCGCCGACCTGCACCTGCACTCCACCCCGTCGCCCGACTCGCGCGTGACCCTCGCCCAGCGCGTCGCCTCGCTCGCCTGCAACGGCATCCAGTTCGCGGTCGCCACCGACCACAACCGCATCACCGACCTCGCCCCCGCGGTGCACGCCGCCGTCCTCGACGGCCAGCTCGAGACCGCCATCGGCGACGAGGTCACCAGCGCGGGCACCACCCTCTGGGGGCACTTCAACGCCTACCCCCTGCCCGCCGTGCCCGAGGCCGTCGCGCCCGAAGACGCCGTGCCGCCCTACTACAACGTCGGGCCCGCCGACCTCTTCGCCGGCATGCGCGCGGCGGGCGCGTCGATCATTCAAGTGAACCACCCGCGGATGCCGCCGAGCATCGGCTACTTCGACCTCACGGGCTTCGACGCCGCCACGGGGCGCGCCAACGAGCACTTCGCCGAGGGCTTCGACGCCGTCGAGGCCTTCAACGGCATCTGGCTGGAGACGCCCGCGAAGGTGCGCGAGGGCGTCGTCGACCTCGTCGGCCTCGCGCGCCGCGGCCTGCGCGTCGCCGCCACCGGCAACAGCGACTCGCACCGGCTCGTCTACGAGGAGGCGGGCTACCCCCGCACCTGGGTGCACGCCGAGCCGTACGTGCGCGCCACGCAGGCCGAGCGCGTCTTCGCCGGCATCGCGCGCGGCGAGACCACCGTGAGCTCGGGGCCCTTCGTGACGTTGCAGACGCTCACCAACGGGCGCGACGGCGTGCTCATCGTGCGGGTGACGGTGACGGCGCCGGCGTGGGTTCCGGTCGAGCACGTCGAGCTCTGGCAGGACGACCGCGTCGCCCAGCGCTGGACCGTCACCGCGCCCCCGGTCGACGGCGTGCGCTTCGAGTCGCGGGCGGTGCTCTACCTCACCGGCGACACCGTCGTGACCGCGTGGGCCGACGCCGACACCCCGCTGCCCGACGTGCTCCCCTACCCCAACGCGCGCGCCATCGGCTTCACCAGCCCGCGGTACATCGACCGCGACGGCGACGGGCGGGTGACCGTCGCCCCGCGACCGTAGCGCCGCACACCCACCGCCGCGCGCGACTGCGCTAGCGTCGCGACCCGCGATGCGAACCACTGCCCTCCTCGCGCTCCCGCTGCTCGCGCTCGCCGCCGGGTGCACCGAGACCGCCGCCGCGACCGATGCCGCGACCGCCGACGCTTCGACCGCCGACGCCGCGCTACCCATGGACGCCGCGCCGCCGACGGACGCAGCGGGCGCGCTCGACGAGCCCGCGGAGAAGGTCGACGTGGCGCCCGACCGCGTGCGCGTCGTGCCCACCGAGTGGACCCGCACGCCACCGCCCTTCCCGGCCTACTCGCTCGGGCAATGTCCGACGCTGCGCACGGGGCCCGACGCGGCCTCGTCGCTCAACCAGAACTTCCCCACCGGCGCGTCGCGGCGGCAGTTTCGCGTGCTGGTTCCGCGCAACTACGACCCCCAGGGGAGCGACCGCTGGCCGCTGGTCTTCGCCTGGCACTGGCTCGGCGGAACCGGCGACCTGCTGGTGCACGAGGCCGACCTCGAGCGCGCCGTCGAGCGCTACCGGGTCATCGTCGTGGTGCCCGACCAGGAGCGCACCGCCGACGACCGCCCGGTCAACAGCTTCACCTGGCCCTACCTGCTCGCGAGCAACCCCGTCCCCGAGCAGACCTTCTTCGACGACATGCTCGCCTGCGCCACGTCGCAGCTCCGCGTCGACCCGGCGCGGGTGCACGCCCTCGGCGTCTCGGCCGGGGCGCTCTGGCTCACCGCCCTCACGAGCACGCCCCGGGCGGAGCATTTCGCGTCGGTGGCGATCCTGTCGGGCGGCCTCGGCTACGTGCCCGGCGTGCTGCGTTTGACGTACACGCCGGAGCCCAACAAGTTCCCGGCGATGGTGCTGTGGGGCGGGCCCACCGACCGGCTCATCGTGAACTTCGAGGACGCCTCGCGGCGGCTGCGCGACGCCCTCCTCGACGACGGCCACTTCGTCGTCGAGTGCACCCACGACCGCGGCCACGCGCTGCCCCCCATCGAGGCGCCCACGCCCGACGACTCGCGCTTCGCCATCCTGTGGCGCTTCCTCGCCGACCACCCCTACGGCCTCGCGCCCGCCACCTCGCCCTGGATCACCGCGGGCCTGCCTTCCTACACCCCGACCTGGTGCGACATCCCGCCGGTGCTGTTGCAGCGCTAGTCCGACGCCCCTCACGGCGGCCGCGTGCCATCATCCCGCCTCATGCGTCCTCCGTGGTGGCTGTTCGCGCTGGCGTCCCTCTCCCACTGCGGCTCGAGCGACCGGCCGCCCCCCGTCCCGACGCTCTTCCCCGACGCGGGACCGCCCCTCCCGGCCGAGACCTGCACCTTCGCGGGCGTCGTCTGCGACGGGCAGACCCCCTACCGCTGCGCCGACAACGGCGCCCGCACCTACCTCCCGAGCTGCACCGGCGCGCGGCCCTTCTGCGTCGGCGGCGGCTGCGTCGCGTGCCCACCCG
>JAQBQI010000278.1 GCA_028287085.1 Myxococcaceae bacterium | reverse complement strand
CCCGCGCGGCGAACAGCGCCGCACCCGACCCGAGCACCCGCCCGCCCGTCATCGCCGCCACGCGCGCGAGCAGCGTCGGGTCGGGCGGCGCGCGAAACTCCTCGGCGGCCGTGCGCAGCGCCCCGGCCGAGGCCACCAGCGCGCCCGTCGACTCGTCGCGCACCGCCACCGCGTAGGCGCCGCGCGCGGTGATCGGCAGGTCGGCGGCGTAGGTTCCGGCGCCGGCCGGGTCGAGGGACACCTCGCGGGTGCTGCCGTCGGGCAGCGCCACCCGCGCGGTCAGCCGGCGCAGCGCGTCGGCGCGGCCGTCGGCGTCCATCGCGGTCGCGCGCACCTGGAGCACCGCCCCGGTCGCGTCGGCCTCGGCCCGCACCCGGCCGTCGTCCTGCCGCGCCAGCGAGCGCGCCAGCGAGGACCACAGCCGCGCCGCGCCGGGCCAGCGCAGCCACGCGGCGCCCCAGCGGTCTTTAGCATCCGAGGTAAACACCGCGGCGTGGCCGACGCCCGCCGACCAGGTCGCGAGCAGGGGGTCGCCGTCGAGCGCGCGCAGCAGCACCGCCCCGCGCGGCTTCGGCAGCGTCACCACGTAGCCCCCCAGCGGCGGCGCGGCCGCGAGGTCGAGGCCCGCGGTGACCGCGTCGGGCACCGCGGGCGTCGCGCGGAAGGGCTGCTCGCGCACGGCCGCCCGCGTCGCGAGGATGGTCTCCTGCGCGAAGACCGTGGGCAGTCGGAGGGCGTCCTCGACGAGGTAGAAGCGGCCGTGGCCCTCGCGCGAGAGGCGCTCCAGCTCGGGGGTGTCGACGCCGCGGCCGAGCGAGACCACCGAGGTCGTGATGCCCTCGCGGAAGGCCGTGGCGACCGTGCGGGCGCAGCCGGGCATCTCCTCGGCGTCGTCGCCGTCGGCGAAGAGCAGCAGGTGGCGCAGGTCGGTGCGCGCCGCCCGCAGCGCGCGGTAGGCGTCGTCGAGGGCGGTGGGCACGATGATCCCGCCGCCGCCCGCGCTCACCGCGCGCACGCGGCGCAGGATGGGTTCGAGGTTGTCGACGGGGCCGAGGGGCATCGTCCAGGTGGTGCTGGTGTCGACGTGCGCGACGCCGAGCTGGTCGCCCTCGCCGAGCAGCAGCGCGCTGCGGGCGGCGGCCTCGTTGGCGAGGCGTATCTTGGTGTACCCGCCCACCACCGCCGTCATCGAGCCCGAGTAGTCGATGGAGATGACCTCGGCGAGCGAGGCGCGGCGGCGCTCCTGGCGCAGGTCGAAGGAGACCGGCGAGACCTCCTCGACGGGGGTGCGCGCGTAGCCGCCGGGCCCGAGCGAGCGGTCGCCGCCCATCAGCCAGAGGCCGCCGCCGAGGTCGCGGACGTAGGCGCGCACCCACTCCAGCTGCTCGGTGGAGAGCGCGCGCGCGGGCACGTCGGAGAGCACCACGAGGTCGTACGCGGCGAGGCCCGCGAGGTCGGCGGGGAAGCCGAAGGTGCCGCCCTCGGAGACGCGCAGGCCCCCGCGGCGCAGCGCCTCGGCGAGCGGCGCGGAGGCTCCGGGGTCGCCCTCCAACAGCAGCACCGAGGCGGGGCCCCGCACGCGCACGAACCAGCCGCCGCGGTTGTCCTCGGGCACGCGGTCGAGGGTCGGGTCGCGGGGCACGAGCTCGACCTCGTAGCGGTGCATCCCGGGCGCGGGGGCCGTCTGCGGGAGCGCGAGCACCGCCTCGCCGGCCTCGACGGTGACCCGCTCGCGGTGGGTCACCACGCCGTCGAGGGAGACGCGCACGTCGGCCTCGGCCCGCTCGGTGGAGACCGTCACGACCCGCAGGTCGAAGGCCTCGTGCTCGTCGAGCCGCGCGGGGGCGCGCACCGAGGCCACCCGCAGCCCGCGCCCCGCCGTCGCCGTCAGCGGAAACACATCGACGGGGACGCCCGCCGCCGCCGCCCGCGCCGCCGCCGCGAGGACGTCGCCGCGGTTGGCCGCGCCGTCGCTGAGCAGGGCGATGCGCGCGGCGCCGTCGTCGGGTCGTTCGGACAACGAACGATCGATCGCGGCGGCGAGGTCGGTGCCGTCGCGGTCGACCGAGGCGGTGTCGGGCGCGGGGGCGATCGCGCGCTCGTGGAGGCTCTGCGCCGCGGTGGCCTCGGCGCCGAAGACCACGCGGCCGAGGCGGTCGCCGTCGCGCATGCCGGCGGCGGCCTCGCGCTCGAAGCGGGCGACGCGGGCGTCGGCGTCGGGGAGGCGCTCCATCGAGCGCGAGCGGTCGACGGCCACGAGGACGGTGAGCCGGTCGAGCGGGTGCCGCCAGACGGGCCGGAGGGCGGCGGCGAGGGCCGAGGCGCCCGCGAGCACGAGCAGCGCGTGGGAGAGGCGGTCGGCGCGGCTCAACGGCGGCTCCGCGCGAGGTGGATGCGATCGACGATCCAGCAGAGGGCGGCCAGGAGCGCGAGGGTCGCGGTGTACTCGACGGGCTCGGGCAGCGGCGGGGCGTCGCGCGCGGTGGGGGCGGCGAGCTCGAGCGGGCGCTCGCGCAGGTCGGACTCGGACTCGGAGAGCAGGTTGACCGGGACGACGAGCTCGCCGCCGGAGAAGCGCACGCGGTAGAGGCCGGCGCGCGTGGTGTCGCCGAGCACCACCGAACCCGGGAGGGCGGTGAAGGGGATCGCTCCGTCGGGGCCGAGGGCGGCGGCGGGCACGGCGCCGGGGGGCAGCGCGACGCGGGCGGCGTCGCCGGTGCGGAAGCGCGGCGCGAAGGCGGCGGCGCGGCGGGCGCGCGCGAGCTCGACGACGTTGCGCAGGAAGACCACGAAGGACGCGCGCAGCGGCCAGTCGGAGCGCACCGGGTCGAGGCCGACGACGGTGACGGTGCGGTCGGCGAAGCCCGCGTCGGCGGCCAGCACGTTCGGGCCGGCCGTGACCAGGGCGGTGGCGCCGGCGGAGAGCGCGAGGGGGCGGGCGCTCGCGAGGTGCACGCCGTCCATGGTGAGGAAGCGCCAGCGCGCGTCGGTGGCGGCGAAGGAGGTGATCGCGGGGTCGTCGAGGTCGGGGAGCACGGTGAGCCCGGCGCAGGGCCCCGGCGGGGGCGCGAGCACCAGCGTCTCGCGCGGCGGGAGCGCGGCGGGGCAGAGGCCTTCGAGCACCAGCAGCGCGTCGGGGCTCAGGTCGGCGGGGACGCGATTACCCGCGACGGTAAGCCGGGCGGCGGGGTCGGCGCCGAGGGCGCGGGCGACCCAGGGGTCGGGCTCGCTCGCGACGAGCACCACGGGAATCGACGGCGGCGGCGGGACGCGCGCGAAGGCGACGTTGTCGGCGGGGAGGGCGTCGTCGGGCGAGAGGGTGACGCGCAGGGGGCGGCCGACGTCGGCGGGGGCGAGCGCGAAGGTGACGGCGGCGGCCACGCGGGCGCCGGGGGCGACGGCGACGCGGGCCTCGCCGAGGGGCTCGTCGCGGTCGGCGGCGCGCACGGTGACGGTGGCGTCGACGGGGTGGCCGGCGAAGCTCGCGACGAGGCAGTGCACCTGGGCGAC
>JAQBQI010000277.1 GCA_028287085.1 Myxococcaceae bacterium | reverse complement strand
GCGGCCGACCCGGCCCTGAGCGGCGTGGCGACGCGGGCGACGATGCACCTGCACGAGAGCGCGCGCACCGAGCAGTGGGCGCAGGCGCTGCTCACGCCGGAGGGCGAGACGCCGCCCGAGGAGGTGCCCGACGTGACGCCCGAGGACAACGACCCGGAGAACCGCGCGCCGCCCGTCGAGGGGCGCGAGAGCACGCCGCCCACCACGGCCACGCCCGCCGTCGCGGCCCCCGACGGCGGGACCTGATTTCTGGACGGCTCCTCCGCGCGGGGCGTACCGATGCGGTCGCTGAGGAGGTCGACGATGTCCTACGAAGGTTCAGAGCGCCGGGTGCACCACGTGTTCGTGACGCGCAACACCGAGTACCACGTGCGGGCCGAGGTCTGCGTCGCGGTGCGCGACCGCGAGGCCGCGCGCTGGCGCGACGACCACCCCGCCGTGGGGCGCCGCCTCGCGGGCGCGCTCAAGCACGTCCACGGCGGCATCATCCCGACGCTCGAGCGCCCGCAGGTGGGCCACTCGGTGTACTTCCGCCGCGGCGACCGCGACCTCGTCACGTCGGTGGTCGAGCGCATCGAGCGCCCCGCGCGCGACGTCGTCGCGGCCTACCCCTGCGCGCTGCACTGAGCAGAGACCTCACCCCCCAGGCCGCGGGGAGACCTCACCCCCCAGCCCCCCTCACTCGCGGTTCTTGCGCGCCGTCAGCAGCACCGGCGGGATCGACCGGCGCACGTCGAGGAGCGAGTTGCGCAGCTCTTCGATCTCGAGCGCGAGGTCGGCGTACTCGTCGGGCCGCATGCCGAGGGCGCGGGCCAGCGCGGTCATGTAGTCGTCCTCGTCGGTGTCGAAGACGTCGTCGGCGTCGCGCACGGCCACCACCAGCTCGAGCAGCTTGCGCTTGCGCTCGGGGCTGTCGCCGACGAAGTGCTGCGCCGCGGCCGTCAGGTCGAAGCCCTTGCCGTCGAAGCGCTTGATGCGCGCGTCGATCTCCGACGACAGCGCCGCCCCGTCGAGCAGCTCGCCCAGCAGGCGGCGCACGGTGGCCTCCTCGCGGCCTTCGAGCGAGCCGTCGGCGTACGCGGCCCCCATCAACAGGTCGGTGATCACATCGATGCGGTCGGCCATCTCGCTCATGGTTTCATCGTCCTCCGCGCCTCGCGCGCGCCGAATCTGGCACCGGGCCCCACGCGCTACAAGCCTCCCCGCTCATTGCGCCGTGATGCCCGCGCGCCGCCCGCGCAGCACGTACTTCTGCACCTTGCCCGTCGCCGTCTTCGGCAGCTCGGCCACCACGTCGAAGGCCCGCGGGCACTTGAAGTGCGCGAGGTGCGCGCGCACGAAATCCCTCAGCTCCCCGTCGACCACCGCGCGCCCCGCGCGCAGCACCACGAAGGCGTGCGGGGTCTCGCCCCACCGCTCGCTCGGCATCCCGACCACGGCGGCCTCCTGCACCGCGGGGTGCCGGAGCAGCACGCCCTCGACCTCGACCGACGAGATGTTCTCGCCGCCGCTGATGATCACGTCCTTGAGGCGGTCGCGGATCTCCGCCGACCCGTCGGGGTGCACCACCGCCGCGTCGCCCGAGTGGAAGTAGCCCCCGCGCAGGGCCGCGGCGCTCGCCTCGGGGTCGTTGTAGTAGCCGCGCATCACGACGTTGCCGCGCACCACGATCTCGCCCGGCGTCACCCCATCGTGCGGAACCTCCCGGCCCTCCTCGTCGACGACCAGGAGCTCACCCGACGTGATGAGCTCGACCCCCTGGCGGGCCTTGAGCACGGCGCGCTCGGCGGGCGTGAGGGCGGCGTGCTCGGGGAGCTCCTCGGAGATGGTGATGAAGGGCGTGGTCTCGGTGAGGCCGTAGACGTGGGTGATGGCCCAGCCGAGTTCGCCCTCGACGCGGGCGATGGTGGCGGCGGCCGGGGGCGCGCCCGCGGTGAGCACGCGCACGCCGGGGCGCACGCCCGCACGGAGTGCGTCGGGCGCGTTGGCGATGGCGATGAGCACGGTGGGCGCGGCGCAGAGCATGGTGACGGCCTCGCGCGCGACGGCGCCGTAGACCGCGGGCGGGTCGACGTGGCGCAGGCAGACGTGGGCGCCGCCGACGGCGGTGACGATCCACGGGAAGGTCCAGCCGTTGGCGTGGAACATCGGGAGCGTCCAGAGGTAGCGCTCGCCGACCGTCATGTGGACGTGCACCAGGGTGCCGACGGCGTTCAGGTAGGCGTTGCGGTGGGTGATCATCACGCCCTTCGGGCGCGCGGTCGTCCCGCTGGTGTAGTTGATCGTGAGGAGGTCGGTCTCGGCGATCGCGGGCCGATCGAGGGGCACCGCCGCGCCCGGCGGGGCGGCCTCGGCGACGAGCTGCTCGTAGGAGATCCAACCCTCGCGCGCGCCTTCGAGGGCGACGAAGTGGGCGACGTTGGGGAGGCGGTCGCGGATGCCGTCGAGCGCGGCGAGGTAGTCGCCGTGGGCGCAGACGACCGTCGCCCCGCAGTGGTCGAGGATGTACGCGAAGTCGTCGGCGATGAGCCGGTAGTTCATCGGCACGAGCACCGCGCCGATCTGCGGCACGGCGAAGAAGGACTCGAGCAGCGCGTGGGTGTTGGGCGCGAGGTACGCGACGCGGTCGCCCGCGACGACGCCGAGCCGCCGCTGGAGGGCGCTCGACCAGCGGTCGCAGCGGTCGAAGAATTGGGCGTAGGAGAGGCGCGTGTCGCCGTCGACGACGGCCTCGCGGTGGGCGTGCAGCCGGCGGGTGCGGCGCATGAACTCGAGCGGCGTGAGCGGCGTCTCCATCGGCGATGAGCCTCCTTCGGCGGCAGCGCGCCGATGCTACACGCGGCCCCGGGGCGGCGGGCGCGGGCGTACCGCCCGGCCCCCGTGTTGCTATGCGCTCTCCCACCATGATCACCCGCCGCGCCGCCGCCCTCGCCTTCGCCGCCTTCGCGCTCTCCGCCTGCGGGACGCGCACCGGCCTCGTCGAGCCGCCGGCCACCGAGCCCGCCGACGCCGCGACCTGCCTGGCGCCTGCGCTGGCCTG
>JAQBQI010000485.1 GCA_028287085.1 Myxococcaceae bacterium | reverse complement strand
GACGGGGTCGAGCGCGTCGACGCACTGCTGGAGGGCGCGGCGCAGCTCGCGCTCGGCGAGGGCGTCGTCGGCGGGGGAGGCCGGGTCGGGCAGCTCGCCGGTCGCCTCGGCGTGGGCGCCGCGGTCGCGGCGGAGCTCCGCACGCACCTCGTTGGCGACCACCGCGTAGAACCACGGGAGCACCGGGCGGCCGGGGGTGAACGACGCGGCGCGGGTGAAGAGCTTGAGCATCGACGTCTGGGCGACCTCGTCGGCGCGGGCGGGGTCGAGGCGGCGGGCGGCGACGCGCCGGGCGCGCGGGTGCAGCGCGCGGAAGAGCGGGGTGAAGGCGTCGCGGTCGCCGTCGCTCACGCGGTCCATGAGCGCGTCGAGCTCCGCCTCGGTGGGCTCACGCGGCGGCGACACGGCGGCGCGAGATCAGCCCGCGCGGTGGCGGCCCTGGCAGCAGGGCGAGCCGGGGTGGCAGCAGGGCGACCCGGGGTAGCAGCAGTCGCTCGACGACTGGAACACCCGCGTGACGGTCAGCGTCGCCGCGATGCCCGTGGTGGCCGAGAGCAGTCCGAGGAGCGCGAGGGCGCGAGGCGAGGGGAGCTTCTTCATGATCGTTCGGTGGACCTCCTACCGGGCTTCTAGCCGGGGCGTGGGCGAGTGTGACCCGGATTCGCCTGCGGCCGCGAATCCCACCGGGCGGGCGAATTGTCCGACAGCAACGTCCCTAAGGCTCTATCCATGCTGGGCCGTACAGCGGTCGTCCCTCGCGGAAGCAGACCGGCGGCACCCCCCTGCTCAGGAGACTCCCGAATGCCCACGATGAACTTCACTTCACTTGCCCGCGTCCTCCCGCTCGTTGCCTTCGTCGCTGGAGGCTGTGCCTCGACGCCCGCGACGCGCACCGTCGCGAGCTCCGACAGCACCACGCAGACCTCGGCCGGCGCGCAGACCCGCACCACCGTCAACGAGACCTCGCAGCGCGGGGCCAACGGGTCGACCGTCTCCGAGCGCACGGAGGTCGTCACCACCACGACGCCCGCGACCCCCGCCCGGCCCACCCCGACCCCGACCCCCGCCCCGTAGGGACTCGACGTCCGGCGCGGACACCGCACGATCCGCCCATGACCTCCGCTGCGAAGGCCCGCGCGTGGACGAGCGTCGTCACGGCGCTCTGCCTCGCGGGCTGCCCCGCGATGCTGCCCGCGTCCGACCGTGCCTTCGACGCGACCTCCGACGTCGACGCGGGCGCCGGTCCCATCGACGCGGGTCCCCGCCCCAGCGACTCCACCGATGCGAACAACCCGCCGCCCGCCGACGTGCCCCTGCCGCCGGCCGACGTGCGTCCACCTCCGGCCGACGTGCGTCCACCTCCGGCCGACGTGCCTCCACCGCCGGTCGATGTGCCCGCTCCGCCCGTCGACGTGCGACCCCCGCCGGTCGACGTCGGCGGGCCTCGCGACGTGGCCGTTCCGCGCGACGTCGGGCTCGATCCACCCGGCTGCGGCGGCGAGGGCAGCGGGGGGCAGCCCTGCTGCGCCGCGGCGCGGTGCAACGCCGGATACGTCTGCGTGTCGGCCGCGTGCGCTCGTTGCGGCGGCAACCGTGAGGTCTGCTGCCCGGGGAACGCCTGCGACGGCAATCGGCACTGCAACGATGGCGTCTGCCGCTAGACTGCGGGCGGTGTTGAGGCCCGCGACCAGATCCGCCTTGCTCTGGTGCCTGCTCGGCGGCTCGGGCTGCACGCTCGCCCTCGACTTCCGTCCCTCGGCGCTGCTGCCCGCGCTCGACGCGGGCGACGATCGCCCCGAGCCCGATGCCCCCGCGACCGACCTCCCTCCCGCCGAGACCTTCGACGACGCGCTGGTCCCCGACGTTGCGACGACAACCGACACGGTCCCGGCGGACACGGTCCCGGCGGACACGGTCCCGGCGGACATCGGCGTCGACCCGCCGAACTGCGGCGGACGCGGCACCGGGGGCGAGCCCTGCTGCGCGGGTTCGCGGTGCAACGCCGGCTACCTCTGCACGACGTGGGGCGACGGCGGGGGCGCGGCCTGCTTCCGCTGCGGGGGAATCCGCGAGCCCTGCTGCGGGGGTGGCTTCTGCGGCCCGGGTCGGGCGTGCGCCGCGGGCGTCTGCCGGTAGCGACCCGGGAGGTTCCGGGCGGGGTTTCCAGGGTGGTTGCGGAGACTGCGCGGCATCACGGTCCGGGCTTTCATCGGGCGGGGGTGTGTTCCCAGACTCCGCCCCGTGGCCGTCGACATCGTTCGTTGGCGGGAGCGCGGGCACCACCTCCGCGCCCTCGAGTCCCTCCGCGGTGGCCCGCACGCGACCACCCGTGAGGCGGCGCGGGCCATCGTGCGCGTGACCTTCGTCGCGGCCCTGGCGGCCCTCTCTCCGGACGATCAGGAGACGGCGGTGGGCATCGCCGCGGAGGGCTACGTCGACGAGCACCTCGCGCGCGGGGGCACCCTCGTCGGGAGCTGATCGGGGGCGGGGAGGGCCATCGGCGTTCAGCACCTGGTTGATGCTGCCACCGAAGGCCCTGCGTCCCTCCCTCAACCCCCCAATGGGCGTTAGAGCGGTTCCCGGTCCGGTCTGGTACGTGACCTCACCCCCAGCCCCTCTCCATGAATGGAGAGGGGGGTCGGATCGCCACGAAACCGCTTGAATTATCGCTCCTAGAGCGGTGCTCCGACGCGTCTGGTACGCGCTCGGCGACCTCACCCCCCAGCCCCCTCTCCATGAATGGAGAGGGGGAGAAGAAGCGAGAATTCAAGCGATTCGGTGACACTCCGACCCCCTTCTCCATTCATGGAGAGGGGCTGGGGGTGAGGTCGCCGAGCGCATACCAGACCCGTCAGACCACCGCTCTAGCGGGCGGCACCCTCGCTGAGATGTGTAGAAGGGATAGGCCTTCAGGCCGCGAAATCCGGCGATCTGCGGCTGTCGTATCAACCACCTCGTTGCCCGCGGGTCTACCGGCCAGGTGCCCGCCGCGCCCAGCGGGGTTAGGAGCCGGAGTCGGTGATGGCGCCCGGGTTATTCCATTTGGGTGGTGGTCGAAAGTGACGACTTCGAGAGTTGATGTCGAAGATGGCTGTTGCGCGACTGCGCCGCTGCCCATGAAGAGAGTCTGTCGTGAACGGGCGACGGGGGAGAGGAGGGCGCGACGGTGCGACGAGATCGCCGACGCCCGCGATCACCGGCCCCGCCCCGTCGAAGCTTCGATTCGATTGACCGCCCTTCGTCGCCCTGTACCATGCGGCGTTTTCGCTGCGCCAGCAGCTGGATTGGCGATGGGTGAGGGCGCGCTGGCGGGCGTCGCCCGTCGTGGGCCGATTCGCTGGAGCCAGTCGTGAGCGTACCCGAGACATCCCTGTGGCGGCGGCTGACCAGCGCGCCCGTCCTCGACACCGAGGAGAAGACGCTACAGGCGCGGACCTTCCATCGCGTGGCGTGGGCCACGACGCTCATCGGGGCCTTCTTCCTCGGCGTGCTCATCGTCGAGCAGCCCCCCTCCCTGGGGCGGCGCGCGGGGTCGGTGCTCGCACTGGTGGCCATGCTGGCCGGACTCACCCCCCTCAATCGTCGCGGACGGACGCGCCTGGCGAGCTGCCTCTTCGTCACGGGCCTCGTGCTGCTCGTCTCGTGGCGCGCGTTCACCTCGGGGGGCGTCAGCGCGGCGTCCTCCGCCCTCTTCGTCATCGTCGCCCTCCTGGCCGGCGTGCTGCTCGGCACCCGGGGCGGCGCGGTGACGGCGTTCACGTTCATCGCCGTGGGCGTCGGCATGGTCGTGGCGCAGCGCGCTGGCTGGCTGCCCCCCTCCGAGCTGACCTTCACGCCCCCTTCGATCCTCGTCTACAACGGCCTCGCGCTGACGCTGGCCGTCGTGCTCCAGCACGAGATCACGCTGACGGTCAGGCAGTCGCTGCGCCGCGCCGAGGCCGAGCTCGCGGCGCGCCAGCACACCGAGGAGCGGCTTCGCATCGCGCTGGAGGCGGGCAAGGTCGGGGTCTGGGAGATGGACCCACGACCCGGCGCATGGTCGTCGACGAGAGGCTCTCCGACCTCTACGGAATGACCGCGCCCGGGGACGGCTCCATCCCCTACGAGGCGTGGCTCGAGCGCGTCCACCCCGAGGACGCGGCCGGGGCGGCGGCGGCCGTCGACGCGCTGATCGGCGGCGCCCCCAACGCGCGCACGGAGTACCGCGTCGTGCGGCCCGACGGGCAGGTGCGCTACGTCGAGGGCGCGGGCACCGTCGCCGCGAAGGGCGCGAGCGCCCCGCCGAAGATCGTCGGCATGAGCCGCGACGTCACCGCACAGAAGCAGGCCGAGGCGGAGCGCGCGCGGCTGGTGCGCGACCTGGGCGAGCGCGTGAAGGAGCTTCACCTCCTGCACGAGGCGGCGCGCCTCCTCCGGCCCGACCGCGCGTCCGACGAGGCGCTGTTCCAGGAGCTCGTCGACCGGTTGCCGCGGGCGTGGCAGTTCGCCGAGTGCTGCGAGGCCCGCATCACCTTCCGCGACGTCACGGTCGCGACGCCCGGCTTCGCCGAGTCCCCGTGGCGTCAGTCGGTCACCTTCGCGGGCGGGGCCGGCGTCATCGACGTGGTCTACCTGGAAGAGCGGCCGCCGTCCGCGGAGGGGCCCTTCCTGGCGGAGGAGCGGGCGCTGCTCGAGTCGCTCGCCGAGATGCTCGTGAGCTACATCGAGCTCCGCGGTCATCGGGAGGGCCTGGAGGAACTCGTGGCGACCCGCACCCTGGAGCTGCGGTCGGCCAAGGAGCAGGCGGAGCGCGCCAACCGCGCCAAGAGCACCTTCCTCGCGACCATGTCGCACGAGATCCGCACGCCGATGAACGCGATCCTGGGCTACGCCCAGCTGCTGGGCCGCGACCGGACGCTCGACCGCGCGCAGAAGCGCAAGGTCGACGTCATCCTCTCGAGCGGCGACCACCTGCTCACCCTGATCACCGACATCCTGGAGATGTCCCGGATCGAGGCGGGGCGCGCCACCGTCGTCCGCGAGCCCTTCGACCTGCACGCGCTGCTCACCAACGTCGAGCACATGTTCGCCGGGCTCGCGAGCGCCAAGGGGCTCGAGCTGCGCTTCCGCCGGGCGGGCGACCTGCCCCGCGTCGTCGTCGCGGACCCCGGCCGGCTGCGACAGGTGCTGATCAACCTCCTCGGCAACGCGATGAAGTTCACGCCGCACGGAACCATCACCGTCGACGCCGGCGCGGCGGAGCCCTCGGACGGGGGGCAGACCATCACGATCGCGGTCGCCGACTCCGGCCCGGGCATCGTCGCGGAGGACCTCCCGCGGATCTTCGGCTCGTTCGAGCAGGCGCGGCTCGGCGCGAGCGCGGGCGGCGCCGGCCTCGGCCTCGCGATCGGCCGCGAGCTGGCCCGGCTCATGGGGGGCGACCTGACGGCGACCAGCGCCGTCGGGCGGGGCAGCACGTTCACGCTCACGTTCCAGGCGGGCCTGACGTCGGAGGCGTTGCCGGCGGCCGCGCCCCGGGGCCCGGCGGTCGCGATCGCGGGCGGCGGCGCCCCGCCGAGGATCCTCGTGGTCGACGACCAGATGGAGAACCTCAAGCTGGCCGCGGAGCTGCTCGGGGGCGTCGGCTTCGAGACGCGCACGGCCGGCAGCGGCGAGGAGGCCCTCGCGGTCCACGACGAGTGGCGGCCGAACCTCGTCCTGATGGACATGCGCATGCCGGGCATCGGCGGCCTGGAGGCGATCCGGCGCTTGCGGGCGAGCGGGACGAGCGCCGCCATCGTCGCCTTCACCGCCAGCGGCTTCGACGACCTCAAGGACGACGCCCGCGCGGCCGGGGCCGACCACGTCCTCTTCAAGCCCTACCGGGAGGCCGAGCTGCTCGACCGGATCGCCGAGCTCGTCGGGGTTCGCTACGCCTACGATGACCAGGTCGGCCCGAGACGGGCGACCCTGGCCGTTCCGCTCCCGCGGAAGGCGGACGCGCTCTCGCGGGCGCTGGAGGCGCTGCCCGCCGAGCTCGCGTCGGCGCTGCGCGAGGCGGTGCTGCAGGCCCGCTACGCCCGCATCGAGCAGCTCGCGACGGAGGTCGAGCCGCACTCCGCGTCCGCCGCGGAGGAGATCAGGGTGCTACTGCGGGATTTTCGCTACGATGAACTCGCCGCCGCCTTCGGTCGAACCGGGGCGCGTTGAGGGAGGACGCATGACGCGCACGCAGCAGCCCGCGAATATCCTGGTCGTCGACGACACGCCGGAGAACCTGCGGCTGCTCACGGACATCCTGGGGCAGTCTGGCTACGAGGCGCGGCCCGTCACGAGCGGACGGCAGGCGCTGCAGGCGGCGGCGCTGCACCCGCCCGACCTCGTGCTCCTGGACATCACGATGCCCGAGATGGACGGCTACGAGGTGTGCGCGTGCCTGAAGAGCAACGAGCGGCTCAGGGACGTGCCCGTCATCTTCCTCACGGCGCTCAGCGACCTCGCGGACAAGCTCAGGGCCTTCGAGGCGGGCGGCGTCGACTACATCACCAAGCCCTTCCAGCTCGAGGAGGTGCAGGCCAGGGTGCGGACCCACCTCGCCCTGCGGAGGGCCAACGTCGACCTCTCCGAGAGCTACCGGCGGTTGCAGGTCCTGGAGCGGCTGCGGGACGACCTCGTGCACATGGTGGTTCACGACATGCGGTCACCGCTGAGCGTCCTGCTGGGGCACCTGTATCTGTTGGAAGCCGAGGAGGGCTTGAGCCCCGACGGGAAGGACGACCTGCTCGCGGCCGTCCAGGGGGCCCGTTCGCTGAGTCGCATGACCAACGACCTGCTCGACGTGAGTCGCATGGAGAGCGGCACGATGCCCCTCCAGCCCGCCACGCATGAGCTCGGTCAGCTGGCCCACGGCGCCAGGGACGCGCTCGAGAACCTGGAGCGCGGGCGCGCGATCGCGGTCGAAGCGCCGGAGCCCGTCCTCGCGACGTGCGACGCCAGGCTGATCGCCCGGGTCCTGGAGAACCTGCTCGGCAACGCCATCAAGCACACGCCCGCCGGCAGCGAGATCACCATCGCCGTGACCAGCGGCACCCGCGGCGGCGCGAAGGTCACGGTCTCCGATTGCGGCCCGGGCGTTCCCGCGGAGGCCAGGCTGCGGATCTTCGAGAAGTTCGAAACGGTCGACGCGGCGAGGAGCGGCGGGTACCACTCGACGGGGTTGGGCCTGGCGTTCTGCAAGCTGGCCGTCGAGGCCCACGGGGGGACCATCGGCGTGGAGCCGCGCGAGCCCCGGGGCAGTCACTTCTGGTTCGAGCTCCCCGGCGAAGCAGCGGCCTGACGAGCCTCGACGGCGTCGGCGGGCGCCGCTACGCCCGTCGTCGCTGCAACACCGCCGCCGTCACGCCCACGCAGGCCGTCGCGTAGCCCGCCAGCGTCGCCCAGCACGCCAGCAGGTGCCCCGCCGTCGCCTCGTAGTTCGCGCTCGCCGCGCCCGCCTGCGCGGCGCTCGGCAGCCCGTCCTGCGCGGGCAGCGCGTTGAGGCGCGCCAGCGAGCCGAAGGCGTCCATCGACCAGCGGCTCGCCGTGAACCACGACGCCACCGTCGTCGCGCCCTCCAGGTCGAAGATCATCCCCGCGAAGAGGATCTGCGGCACCAGCGCGAGCGGCACCACGCTCATGGCCTTGTCGGGCGTCGTCGCCAGCGCCGAGATCAACAGCCCCAGCGCCAGCCCCGCGCAGGACGACAGCACCGTCGTCACGTAGAAGTCCGGCGCCGCCCCCAGCACGAGCCCCTGCGCGGGCAGGTCGCAGCGCAGCGCCACCACCCCGAGCAGCAGCGCCGACTGCACCAGCACCAGCGCGCCCAGCACCGCCACCTTCGAGAGCACGTACGGCCCCACGCGCAGGTCGGCGAGCCGCTCGCGTCGCAGGATCGTCGACTCCTTACAGACCTCGCGCGCGGCGTTGATGATCCCGAACCACACGCCAACCGTGGAGAGCATGAACAGCAGCTTGCGCGCCTCGCCCGCGTCGGCGCGCGGGCCGGCGAGCGCGTCGGCGGGCGACACCATCGCGAGCAGCACGCCCATCAGCGGCGCCTGCGCGAGCAGCAGCGCGAGGGCGCGGCGGTCGCTCGTCAGCAGGTCGACGTAGCGTCGCGTGAGGATCGCGAGCTGCCGCCCCGGCGAGTGCCGCCGCCCGGCCCGGCGCGCGGGCTCGGCCGCCCCGTCGGCGTCGACGGCGGGGCCCTGCGGGGCG
>JAQBQI010000469.1 GCA_028287085.1 Myxococcaceae bacterium | reverse complement strand
CCGCTCGGGCGCGAGCCGCATCTCGGGCGGCGGGCCGCGCTCGGCGTCGCGCGCGAAGTCGACGACCCACAGGCGCCCGCCGTGCTTCAGGGCGGCCGCGAGGTCGCGCGCGAGGGCCGCGCGGTCGGCGACGTGGTGCCACACGTGCACGACGAGGATCGCGTCGACCTCTCCGCGCCGAATCCCCGACGAGGTCGGCGTCGCCAGCACCGCGCGGAGCTTCGGCAGGTGCTCGCGCCGCGCCCGCTCGCCGAGGTGGCGCACCATGTCGGGCTCGAGGTCGGTCGCGATGACCTGCCCCTGCGGCACCGCGCGCGCGAGGCGCATGGCGAAGTAGCCGGTGCCCGCGCCGACGTCCGCGACGGTCATCGACGGCGCGAGCCCGAGCGCGCGCACGACCTCGTCGGGCCGCTGCCACTCGTCGCGCGACGGGTCATCGAGCAGCTGCGCCGATCGGTCGGCGTCGGCGAAGGGGTGGGGGTGGTGGTGCGTCGAGGGGTCGTGGGCGTGATGGGGCATTGGAGGTCTCGCGGGGGTGGGGCGACGCGCAGGCGCCGAGGGAGAGGGTGAGGGCGATCCGTGGCAGGCGCGCGGGCGGCCCGCGGAGCGCGGCGCGAAGGCAGGCGTAGCCCGCTTCGGTCACGGCAGCGCCCCGCTGGCGGCGAGCTCCAGCGTCAGCTCGAGGTTGATCATCGCCGCCGCCTGCAACGCGGACGAGGCCGCGAAGACGGCGCTCTGCCCGCGCGTCGTGACGTCGCCGCCCGCGTAGATGCCGGGCGCCGAGGTCTCGCGCTTCATCGGGTCGACCTTCACGAAGCCGTCGTCGTCGAGGGCGAGGCCGAGGCCGCCCACGAGCGGCACGTGGCGCTGCGGCGGGTGCGCGAAGAGGGCGTCGCAGGCCACCGAGCTGCCGTCGGCGAGCGCGAGCGAGGCGAGGCGGCCGTCTCGCGCGACGAGCCGCGACACCGCGCCGGTCACGACGCGCACGCCAGCCGCGACGAGCTGGGCGCTGCCCTCTTCGGGCAGCGCGAGGCCGTTGGTGAACAGGGTCACGTCGCTCGTCCAGGCGCGGGTCTGTATCGCGAAGGGCACCGCGTGCCCGAGGGTGTGGGGGAGCGCGAGGTAGCCCCACGCCCGGTCGCGCAGCTCCCAGCCGTGGCAATAGGGGCACTGGAAGATCGAGCGGCCCCACAGCTCGCGGAAGCCTTCGAGCGGGAGCATCTCGTCGACCATGCCGGTGCACAGCAGCACGCGGCGCGCGACGAGCGCCTCGCCGGTGGAGAGCGCGACGCGGAAATCCCCGCGGTCGCCGACGATCGAGTCGACGCGCAGGTCGCGCACCTCGACGCTCGGGTACTCCCCGAGCTGCTCGCGGCCGATGCGCCGGAAGTCGTCGGGCGGGGTGCCGTCGCGCGTGACGAAGTTGTGTAGCTTCGTGGCCGCGGCGTTGCGGCGCGGGCCCGCGTCGCACAGCAGCACCCGCTTGCGCGACCGGCCGAGCGCGAGCGCGGCGGAGAGGCCGCCGGGGCCTCCGCCGATGATGACGACGTCGTAGGGCTTCGGGGATTCGTTCATGCAACTTACGATGATGCTTGATGGAGCGCGGGTCAAGCGCGGGCGGCCAGCCAGCCGGGGCCGGCGTCCCCGCCATTGGAGGAGAGAAGAGACATGGAGATTGGAATCATCGGATCTGGCAACGTCGGCGAGACGCTGGCGCGGCACTTCGTGGCACTCGGACACCAGGTCTCGATTGCAAACTCGCGCGGCCCGGCCTCCCTCGAGGGGTTCGCCAGGGAGACCGGGGTGAACGCGGTCACTTCGGAGCAGGCGGCCCGCGCGAAGGACCTGCTCGTCCTGGCCGTGACCGAGAAGGCGGTGCCCCACCTGCCCCTCGAGGCCCTGGCTGCGTCGCCCGCCGTCGTCGTCGACGCGGGAAACTACTACCCGTCGAGGGACGGCCGCATCCAGGAGATCGACGACGGCCTCCCCGAAAGCGGGTGGGTGGCCAGGACGATCGGCCGCCCGGTGCTCAAGGCCTTCAACAACATCGTCGCACCGAGCCTGGCCACGCGCGGCGTCCCCTCGGGCACTCCCGGCCGGATCTGCCTCTCCGTCGCGGGAGACGATGACAAGGCGAAAGGAGTCGTGCTGGGCCTCGTCGAGGCGATCGGCTTCGACGGCATCGACGGGGGCTCGCTCGCCGACTCCTGGAGACAGCAGCCGGGCGCTCCGGCCTATTGCCAGGATCTGGACAAGGATGGACTCAGGGCCGCGCTCGCGCAGGCCGACGCCGGGCAGGTGGCCACCTACCGCGCCACGGCGGACGAGTCGGCGCGGCCCTACTTCACCGGTGCGCAGCGGTAAGGCCGGACCGGGGACGCCAGGTCGAACCCCGACGCGGACTTCCGGGGCGACGGTGCCAGACGAGCGGACATTTCGTGTGCTCGGGGACGCCCGGCTCGTGCCGTCGGGCTGAAGCCCGCGGCAAGGGTGGAATCGGTGAGCCTCCCCCCGAAGTCCGCAAGCGGACTGTTCCTTGTCGGCCGTCGGAGCGAAGGGGGCGACGCACCGGAAGTCCGCCTGCG
>JAQBQI010000439.1 GCA_028287085.1 Myxococcaceae bacterium | reverse complement strand
ACCGCGACCGCGCGTACGTGGGCGACCTGCGCTGGCAGTCGGCGGCGCTCGTGGCGGTGAGCGAGCTCCAGCGCTGAGGGGCGGTCGCGCCCCGCGCCACCGAACCCGGCGCCGCGACGATTGGCCTTGCTTCGCCCGGCCGCCTCCCTCGGGATGGCGGCCGCGATGCAATACGACTTGGTGTTCGAGGGGGGTGGCGCGAAGGGGATGGCGTTCGTCGGGGCGATGACCGCCTTCGAGGAGGCGGGGCACACGCCCGGCCGCCTGCTGGGCACGTCCGCGGGCGCCATCACGGCGACGCTCCTGGCGGCGGGCTACACCGCGGCGGAGATGCAGGCGGCGCTCGCCGAGCGGGTGGGCGAGCGCTCGGTCTTCGCCGGCTTCATGGGCATGCCGCTGCCCATGGACAAAGCCGCGCTCGACGCGACCGCGCTCCGCGCCCTGCTGCGCGACCTCGACCTGCCCTTCGTGCCCGACCGGTACGAGGAGTCCCTCGACGACAAGCTCACCGCGTGGTTCGCCTCCAACCCGACGCTGCGGCACGTCTTCTCCTTCGTCGAGAACGGCGGCTGGTACTCCGCCGACAGCTTCGTCGCCTGGATGGGCCGCTGCCTCGACACCGGCACCTTCCGGGGCGAGCCGCGGGCCTTCCGCGAGCTCACGCTGGCGCAGTTCAAGGAGCGCACCGGCTCCGACCTCACGCTCGTGGCCTCCGACCTCACCGACCAGAAGATGTTGATCCTCAACCACGTGACGGCCCCGGACGTGCCGGTGGTCTGGGCGGTGCGCATGTCGATGAACATCCCGCTGCTGTGGCAGGAGGTCATCTGGCAGCCCGAGTGGAAGCAGTACCGCGGCCGCGCGATGGCGGGCCACTCGATCGTAGACGGCGGCCTGCTCTCCAACTTCCCGCTGGAGCTGTTCACCTCGAAGCTAGAAGGGATGATCCAGCTGATGGGGTCGTCGGTGGCCGAGGGGCTGATCGGGGTGCTCATCGACGAGGCGCTGCCGATCGAAGGGCTGGACGCGGCGGCGGCGCCCTCGTCGGTCGGGTTGCGCGCGCGTCTGCTGCCCGTCGAGCAGCGCCTGTCGAACCTGGTGAACACCGCGCTGAGCGGGCGGGACAAGCTGGTGATCGAGGAGTTCGAGAAGCTGCTGGTGCGCCTGCCCGCCAGGGGCATCCGCACCGACGAGTTCGACATGAGCGAGAAGCGGCGCGAGCTGCTGGTGGCGGCGGGCCACCGGGCCATGGAGGCCTACCTCACGCAGCTGCCGGAGGACGGCATGGACTTCCCGGACGCGTCCGTGTTGCTGGAGGTCTCCACGGATTGCGACGCCGCGGCCGAACCGCCGAACGTCTCCATGGGCTTCGGCGACGCGGCCCCGCCGCCGGATCGCACCCAGCTCGCCGCCGACCGGCTGGCGCAGCGTTTCCTGAACGACTGACAGGCTCCTTCCGACGCTGGCGCTTCGGGTTGCGCTCCGGCTGAGGCGCCCACCCTCGACCCCGCCTCCGACCCGTACCTCCCCTTCCCGCGCGGCAGCCGCGACGCGCTCGGCGCCCCGGAGCCCGCGCGCATCTACGACCTCAACTTCTGCCCCCCCGACAACGCCGCATGCCGGATGTACGCCCCCAGACCTCAACTGATCGAGGCGCCCGCCGCTCCCGCCCCCGGGCCGTCGCGGTCGCGGCGTAAGTTCCGGGTGTCGCCGGCGTTCTTCGTTGCGTCGCGCCCCACGGGCGCCCGCTGCAAAGGTGGCTCGGCATGTCCTTCTCTCGCCTTCGCGCTCTCCTGCTGCCCGCGCTGCTCGCGCTGTGCGGCTGCGGGGTCACCGTGCACCAGCCCGGGACCGCGACCCTGTTCGCGGCCCCCGCGGGTCCCGCGATCACCGACGACGACATCCGCGTCGCCTTCAGCGTGCGGCCGCAGCTCGCGGAGCACGTGCGGGTGGCGTATTTCTCCCTCGACCCGTCGGTCGAGGCAGAGCTGGAGAGCGCCCTCGCTTCGCTGCCGCAGGTCACCGGCGTCTATCACATCCCCACCGCCATGGTGACGGGCCAGCGGCGCTACGACGAGCCGCGCCCGTGGGCGCCGCCGCGCGAGGTGGACGTGCACCAGCTGCGGCTGCTCGCGGCCCGCGCGCGCTGCGACGCGCTGGTGGTCTTCGACCACGGACATCGCATCGTCCACAGCGCGAACGGCTACGCGGCCCTCAACGCGCTGGTGGTCACCGCGCTCTTCGTGCCCTTCCTCGACGCCCGGGTGGAGAGCTACCTCGACGCCTTCGTGATCGACGTGCGCAACGGCTACCTCTACCGCCACCTCACGACCACGCGGAGCGGCGACATCGCGCGGGTCACGGTCTGGTCGTCCGCGGAGCAGCGGCTCCTCGGAGCGCAGTGGAACGCGCTGCTCTCCGGCGCCCGTAGCGAGCTCGCCGCGGCGCTCGCCGAGGGACGCGCGCCGCCCTCGCCCGACGTGGCGACGGCCGACGCGCGCCGCCCCTGAGCACCCGCCGTCAGCGGACGAGGTCACGTCGTCGAGCCGCGAGCCGTGCTCGACGCCCCCGCCATCGCGCAAGCACGCGCGCCCCATCCGAGGGTTTTCCCCCCACGACCGGCGCCGACCGGTCGGCCGCTCGCGCCTCATCCGCGCGGTGGCCTGCATCCTGCTGAGCCGTGTTCGCCCCCCGCTCGGTCCCGACGTGGGATCGACGGGGGCGTGAGTCGGTCGCGCGAGCGACGGAGAGCGATTTCCCAATGTCCTTCGGGCTCTACATGCTCGGTTTTCTGATGGTGATCGGCGGCCTGGTCTACGCCGCCGCGATGGCCCACGTGCCGTCGGCCTTCATCGCAGTGGGGGCGCTCATCCTGGTCGGCATCGCCATCCTCACCGGCGTGAAGGCCACGCGGCAGAAGGACTCCGCGACCTGAGGCGGCGCCGCTCGGCTTCGCTCAGGGCGCAGGAAGCGCCGCTGGTCGCACGCTCGTGACAGGGGTTCTCCGCCCGTCGGCACGAGCCGGCCGGCGGGAGCGATCAGCCCAGCGCTGGTGTCGCTCTTCGTCGGGTCGTCGATGGATGATGGAAGGGGATCCCCGGCGCGCCTCGGTCGAGGGCGCCGGCGGAGGGGGAGGGGGAGGGGCTACGGGCGGGTGATGTTGACCGAGTACGCGCCCGACGCCGTGCCGGCGGTGCAGCCGTCGACGTAGAGGGCGTGGAGGCCAGCGCCCGCGGGGATCGCGGTGCTGATCGACGAGCGCAGGCCGCAGGCGAGGATGCCCGTGCCGCCGACGTCGTCGTTGCAGGTCGAGACGGCCGCGCGGCCGGCGCTGCGCTGGTCGAGCTCGGTGTCCCACGTCGCGCGGAAGCACGTCGTCGCGGTGAAGGTGCCCGCCGTCGCGCTCGGGCAGGTGTACCAGTAGTAGGTGTTCTCCGGCCCGCCCGAGCAGCAGCTCGCGGTCACGCGGCCGGTGCCGCTGGTCGTGCCGCTGAGCGTGCGGGTGCCGGCCGCGAGGGCCGCCACCGCGCCGTTGCCCACCGGCAGGTGCTGGAAGCGCACCGACGCCGTGCCCGCGCTGCAGCCCGAGAGCACCAGGTAGTAGGTTCCGGCGTTGAGCTGGACCATCACCTGGCTCGCGCCGAAGCTCGGGAGGTTGCAGCCCGAGAGGCCGCCGTCGTCGTTGCACGCGAGGCCGTTGGTGAGGCCCGGCGCGGTGATCGTGGTGCCGGTGCTGCCCTGGAAGAACAGGCCCGTGTCCCACGCCGCGCCGACGGTGTCGGCGTAGACGATCTCCGGCGCCGTCAGCACGAAGCGGTAGAAGACGTCGTTGCCCGAGGTGCACGAGCAGGCCGAGGTGGCGCCCTCGTTGCGGGCGTTGGTCGTGTCGGCGTTGAGGATCGACGACGCGCGGGTCATGTCGATCACGGCCGCGCCGGTGCGGGTGTCGTTGGCCGGCGGCGTGCGGCAGGTGCCCTGGCGGCAGAAGGTGCCCGTCGCGCACTGGCGGTTGCAGCCGCCGCAGTGGTTGTTGTCGTTCTGCGGGTCGACGCAGGTGCCGCAGTAGCTCTGGCCGGTGGCGCAGGTGCCGACGCCCACGCGGATCTGGTACGCGCCGGCGGTGCAGCCGTCGGCGATGACGGTGTGGAGCCCGGCGCCCGCGGGCAGCGTCGAGGTCAGCGTCGCGCGCGCGCCGCAGGTGAGGCCCGTGTCGTCGTTGCAGACGTTGGCGCCGGCGGTGCGGCCGGGGCTGCGCTGCTCGAGCTCGTTGTCGACCGTCGTCGTGGTGCCGCACGAGGTCGCGTAGAAGGTCGCGGCGGTGGCGGCCGGGCAGGTGACCCACCAGTACGAGTTGTCGGGGCCGCCCGTGCAGGCGCAGGTCGCGCTGGTGCTGGTGCCGGTGCCCGCGGTGGTGCCCGAGAGGGTCTGCACCGTGCTGGTCGGGTTGAGCTGCACCGACGGGCCGTTGCCGGCGGCGGTGTGCTGGAAGTGGATCGTCGCCGCGCCGGAGCTGCAGCCCGAGAGCACGAGGTAGTAGGTGCCCGCGTTGAGGCGCGCGAGGATCTGGCTCGCGCGGCCGGCGGCGCCGCCGCCGCAGAACGCGAAGTCGTCGTTGCAGGTGGTGCCGTTGGTGGTGCCCGCGTTGGTGACGTTGGCGCCGGTCGAGTCCTGGATGAACAGCGAGGTGTCCCAGGTCGTGCCGATGGTGTCGGCGTAGACGAGCTCGGGGGCCGTCAGCACGAAGCGGAAGTACACGTCCTGGCCCGAGGTGCAGGCGCAGGTCGGGAAGGTCGTGTCGTTGGCCGCGCTGGTGGTGTCGGCGGTGAGCGTCTGGCTCGGCGACGCGAGGTTGATCACGGTCGCGCCGGCGCGGGTGTCGTTGGCCGGGGCGGTGCCGCTACGGCAGCCGCCGCCGGTGCAGACCTGGCCGGCGGTGCAGGCGTTGCCGCAGCGGCCGCAGTTGGCGCGGTCGCTCTGGAAGTTGGCGCAGCGGGCGGCCGCGCCGGTGCCGCAGAGGGTCTGGCCGCTCGGGCAGGCGCAGGCGCCGGCGGTGCAGGTCTGGCCGCTCGCGCAGGCGTTGGTGCAGCGGCCGCAGTTGGCGCTGCTGGTCTGCGTGTTGACGCAGGTGGTGCCGCAGAGGGTCGTGCCGGCGGCGCAGGCGCAGGCGCCGGCGGTGCAGGTCCGGCCGGCGGCGCAGGCGGTGCCGCAGGCGCCGCAGTTGGTGGCGCTGGTCTGGGTGTTCACGCAGGTCGCGCCGCAGAGGGTCTGACCCGCGGCGCAGGTGACGCCGCAGGCGCCGGCGGTGCAGGTCTGGCCGCTCGGGCAGGCGCGGCCGCAGGCGCCGCAGTTGGCGGCGCTGGTCTGGGTGTTGACGCAGGCGGTGCCGCAGAGGGTCTGCGCCGCGGCGCAGGTGCACACGCCGGCGGCGCAGCTCTGGCCGCTCGGGCAGGCGCGGCCGCAGGCGCCGCAGTTCGGTCCGCTCGTCTGGAGGTCGACGCAGGCGTCGCCGCAGCGGGTCTGGCCGGTGGCGCAGACCATGGTGTCGGTCGCGCAGACGCCCGCGCGGCAGACGAGGCCCGAGGCGCAGGCCATGCCGCAGGCGCCGCAGTTGGCGTCGTCGGTCTGGGTGTTCACGCAGGTGCCGCTGCAGCGGGCCTGGCCGGCCGGGCAGGTGGTGCCGTCGACGCAGGCGCCGGCGGTGCAGGCCTGGCCCGCGGTGCAGGCGCGGCCGCAGCTGCCGCAGTTGGCGTCGCTGGTGTTGGTGTCGATGCAGGTGCCCGAGCAGTCGGTCTGGCCGGTGGGGCAGGTGCGGGCGGCGCAGGTGCCGGCGGTGCAGGCCTGGCCGGTGGCGCAGGCGGTGCCGCAGGCGCCGCAGTTGTTGAGGTCGGTCTGCGCGTCGACGCACGCGCCGGCGCAGGCGGTCTGCCCGCTCGGGCACATCGTCACGGCGCGGCAGGTGCCGGCCATGCAGCCTGAGCCGGCGCCGCACGCGGTGCCGCAGGCGCCGCAGTTGGTGGCGTCGGTCTGCGTGTCGACGCAGGCGCCGCCGCAGCTGGTCTGGCCCGTGGGGCAGGTCGTCGGCGTGGTGCAGGTGCCGGCGACGCAGGTCTGGTCGCCGGAGCACGCGTTGCCGCAGGCGCCGCAGTTGGACGCGCTGGTGGTGGTGTCGACGCACGCGCCGGAGCACTCGGTCTGGCCCGAGGCGCAGATGCCGGCGTCCTGGGCGGGGTTGCCCGTGTCCTGGGCGGGGTTGCCCAGGTCTTCGACCGGGGTGCCGTTGTCGACCGGGAACACGCCCGTGTCCTTGTCGACGAAGCCGACGTCGTCGGCCACCATCGCGGGCGGGTCTTCGCTACAGCCAGCGCCAAGGGCCAGCGCGCACGCCAGCCACCAGTTCGTCTTTCGAGCCATTGCCAATTGATCTCCTCGCGTCGTCCCGCGCGTGAAGATCACGGCGGGAAAGGTCCGTCGGGCGCACCGTGGACGTCGGAGCCGCGGGCGAAAGGCCCCGCGACCCGCCGGCGGGGCGCCACTCGGGCGGACTCATGTCACGATTCGGCGGTCGGCGGAAGAACCCCTACCGGGCTCCGTCAAGGGCTGGAAAACAAGCGCGGGAGGGGCGCGAAGCTCAGGCGAAGGCGCGGTTGAGCTCGGCGTTGATCCGATCCTCGACCTTGCCCTTGAGGGGCCGGAGCATGAAGGGCAGGTCGACCACGACGTGCACGGTCGTGTCGCTGATCGTGAAGCTCCCGTCGGCGGGCTTGGTGATCTTGAACACGTCGCCGTTCCACGCGCCCTGCAGGCCGGTCTCGCCCTTGATGCGCTCGATGACCTGGTTGACCTTCTCCTTGACCGCGTCCTTGCCGAGCGTGTGATTGCGGGTGATGTCGATCGCTGCCATGGGGTGCTTCTCTCCTGCCCGCTGAAGGGGCCGTCGGCGGGCTCGCACCGTCGTAGTGCGACCGCCCGCGCGGCCGACGCTTGCATCCCGCCCTCGCGGGCGTCAACCCGCTCAGCCCCCGTCGCCCACGGCGGCCACGAGGGCGTCGACGTCGTCCTCGGTCGTCGCCGGGTTCGCCACGCAGGCGCGCAGCGCGGGCCAGCGCCCCGCCACGCGCGTGTCCGACAGCCAGCCGGCGCCCTCGCGGCGCAGGCGCGCGGCCTCCTTCGCGGCCACCACCTTGCCCCGGCGCATCGCCCCGCTCGCGAAGCACACCACCGGCAGCGGACCTTCGCCGAAGAGGGTCCAGCCCCGCGCGCGCAGGCCCGACCGCAGCCGCTCGCCCAGGGCCGCGCAGCGCTCCACCCGCCGCGCGAGCCCGCCCCACCCCTCGGCCGCGAGCAGCCCGAAGACCTTCAGCCCGCTCGCCCGCCGCGACCACTGGATCGTCGTCGCGTACGGGTGGTCGCCCCCCGGCAGGTAGGGGGCGTCGACGGCGAAGACCGCCCGCGCCAGCGCGGCGTGCGGCGAGAAGAACATCCCCGCGCCCTGCGCGACGCCGAGCCACTTGTGCGCGTCCCAGGTGAGCGAGTCGGCGCGCGCGACCCCGTCGAGGCAGGGGCGCAGCGCCGGCGAGAGCAGCGCCCCGGCGCCCCACGCGCCGTCGACGTGCAGCCACATCCCCTCGGCCGCGGCCACGTCGGCGAGCGCGTCGAGCGGGTCGATGGCGCCGGTGCTGGTGCTCCCCGCCGTCGCGACGATCATCATCGGGTGGCGCCCCTGCGCGCGGTCGTCGGCGATGGCCCGGCGCAGGGCGCGCAGGTTCAGGCGGAAGGCGGCGTCGCACTTCACCTCGCGGCAGGCGTTGCGCCCGAGGCCCGCGACCTGGACGGCGCGCACCACCGAGGCGTGGGCCTCGGCCGAGCGGTAGACCACGGGGCGGGCGGGCAGCGCGGCGACGCCCTCCTCGACGCTCCGCGGGAAGGCGCGGGCGAGGGCGAAGAGCACCGCGGTGAGGTTGGCCTCGGCGCCGCCGGTGGTGAAGGTCGCGTGGGGGGAGTCGCTCCAGCCGACGCGGGCGGCGAGGGCGCGCAGCACGTGGCGCTCGACCTCGACGGCCATCGGGGCGGCGCCCCACACGGCGAGCGAGGGGTTGTGCAGCGCCACGAGGGCCTCGGCCGCGACGCCGCCCGGGTCGACGCGCGGCTGGAAGAGCCCGTAGTGCCGCGGGTGCGCGGCCTCGAGGGCGTAGGTGGAGAGCCAGTGGTGGAGGGCGCCGATCCACTCGGCGTCGGCGACGGGCTCGGCGAAGTCCCACGCGGCGAGCGCGGCGCGGGCCACCGCGGGCGGGGGGATGTTGGCGAGGGGACGCCCGCGGGCGGCGCGGATCCACGCGTCGGCCTGGTCGCGCAGCGCGACAAGGAGCGGGACGATCACAGCCCGAGCGCGCGCAGGTCGAGGCCGCCGCCGTCGGCGACGGGGGGGCAGAAGTAGTAGCCCCCGGAGGTGGCGCGGGAGACGGTGAGGAGGTTGTCGACCTGGCCGTCGTCGCGCCCGGCCATGCGGCGCAGCACGCGCTCGAAGCGGTCGAGCTCGGCGACGAAGGCGACGAAGTAGAGGCCGTGCTCGAGCACCCCCCCCCAGGGCATCGAGCGGCGGAGCATGAAGGCCGGCGGGTCGAAGCTCTCTTGCGCCGAGCGCTTCACGTGGGCGGTGGCGACCGCGTCGGGGATCTCCGTGTTGTCGACGGCGCGCCGGCCGATGATGGCGTCGCGGCGCTCGGCGCCGAGCGAGAGGAAGCGCGCGAGGTCGTGCACGTAGCGCTGCACGGCGACGAAGCCGCCGCCGCGCCGGCCGGGCGCGCCGTCGGCGATCACGGCGGCCTCGACGGCGGCGTCGCCCGTGGGGTTCTCGGTGCCGTCCTCGTAGCCGGTGAGGTCGCGGCCGCCGCGGTAGCGGAAGACGTCGACCTCCTCGCGCAGGCGCCAGCCCGGCCCGAGCGCGCGGTGCAGGGTCATGGCGCGGTCGAGCACGTCGCCGCGCTCCTCGCCGCGCAGCAGCAGCCAGAGGGCGCCCTGGGTCGACGGAAACGCGACCCCGACGCCGTCGAGTCCGGGGAAGCCGCGGAGGCCGTCGACGGCGGCGCCGAGGGCGAGGGCGAGGGGGTGGCCGACGCCGAGCACGCCGTCGCCGAGGGCGGGGTGCGCGCGCAGGGCGAGCAGGCCGGGGCGCGGGTCGGTGTCGGGGTCGAGGTCGAAGACGAGGGCCGCGCCGACGGGGGCGACGGGGCGAAAGATGGCGGGCTGGGGGGTCATCGCGGCGGACACGCTAGTGCCTCGCCGCGGCGGAGGTGAAGCGGAAGATCAGCGCTTGGCCGGGCGGCCCTTGGCGGCGGGCTTCGCGGCGGCCTTGGCGGCGGGCTTGGCGGCGGCCTTCTTGGCGGCGGGCTTGGCGACGGCGGGCTTGGCGGCGGCCTTGGCGGCGCCGGCCTTGCGCGACGGGGCGGCCTTCTTCGGGCGGTTGCGGTGCTCGGCGCTCTTGAGCTGGTCCCAGAGGCGGGGCAGGGGGTGGCGCTCGAGGGAGACCTTGTAGTCGTTGTCCTTGCCGTGGCCTTCGGCGGTCGCGATGGCGCCGATGAGCTCGGCGCGCGACGCGAAGCGGGCGCCCACGTCCGTGAGGATCGTGTGGAGCCGCACGAGCTGGCGGTTGGTCAGGCGGTTCCAGCCGTCGTCGGTGGCGAAGCGGTTCACCCAGAGGGCGTCGGTGGCGAGGGCCTTGACCTTGTCGACGAGCTCGGTCTTCGAGGCGGCGAGCTTGAGGGCCTTGGCGATGGGGGCGGTGCTGGTCGGCATGATGGCGGTGCTTCCTCGGGTGCGCGGGGGGGACGCTACTGTCCATGCCGCGATGAAGGGCGCTGGGGCTATCACGGCCGCGGCGGGCGGCGCAAGGGAGGCTCCCTGCGCCGCGGCGGTGTTCTATGCTCGGGCGATGGGTGCGGGCGTTCGGCTGGTGGTGTTCGACATGGCGGGGACGACCGTGCACGACGACGACCTCGTGTTGGAGTGCTTCGTCGCCGCGGCGGGGCACGTCGGCCTGCGGGTGACGCGCGACGAGCTCAACGCGCGCATGGGCCAGTCGAAGCGCGCGGTCTTCGACGAGCTCGCGCGCCGGCAGGCGGGCCCCGGGCGCGACGCCGAGGCGCGGGCCCTGGGCGACCGCGGCTACGAGGCCTTCTGCGCGGTGCTCGAGGGGGCCTACGCGAAGGCCGGCGTGGCGCCCATCGAGGGGGCGGGCGAGGTCTTCGCGTGGCTCCGGTCGCAGGGCACCAGGGTCGCGCTCAACACGGGCTTCTACCGGCGGGTCACCGACGTCATCGTCGAGGGGCTGCGCTGGCGCGACGCGGTCGACGCGGTGGTGTGCGTCGACGACGTGCGCGAGGGGCGGCCGGCGCCGTACATGATCCACGAGGCGATGCAGCGCTGCGGGGTGCACGGCGTCGACGAGGTGGTGGTGGTGGGCGACACGCCGTCCGACATGCTGGCGGGGCGCAACGCCGGGGCGCGCGCGGTGGTGGGCGTCACGAGCGGGTCGCACACGGCGTCGACGCTGCGGCGGTGCCCGTCGACGCACGTGCTGGGCAGCGTCCGCGAGCTGCCCGGGGTGATCGAGCGGCTGGGGCGGCTCACGCGCTGACGGCCGGGGACTCGACGCCGGGGACGTGAAGGCTTCGAGCGGCGAGAAAGAAAACCGCAAGGGCGCAAGGGTCGCAAGGGACGGAGGAGGCACTTCGACCGACGGCGCCTCGGCAGTGCGAAGGGTGCGGCTGCCCGGACCTAACCCGAAGCGCGCTGAACGATGCGAGCCCGCGCCCTCCCGTCCCATCCGATCCTTGCGACCCTTGCGCCCTTGCGGTTTCTCTCTCTCTCTCTCTCTCGCCGCTCGCGGTGGCGCGCTCACCGGCGGCAGCGCGGCGGCGTGAAGCGCAGCGGCCAGCGGGTGGTGGCGTCGCAGCGGAGGTTGCGCAGCGTCGCGCCCGCGAGGTCGGCGCCGAGGAGGTTGGCGCCCGTCAGGTTGGCGCCGAGCAGGTTGGCGCCCGTCAGGTTGGCGGAGTTGAGGTTGGCCGCGGAGAGGTTGGCCCCGGCCAGGTTGGCGCCCACGAGAATCGAGCGGGAGAGGTTGGCGGAGGAGAGGTTGGCCGCGGGGAGCAGCGCGCCGCGGAGGCTCGCGTCGGTGAGGTTGGCGCGGGTGAGGTTGGCGGCCGTGAGGTTGGCGCCGACGAGGTTCGCCTCGGTGAGGTCGGCCTGCGCGAGGTTGGCGCGGGTGAGGTTGGCGTGGGTGAGGTTCACGCGGGTCGCGACCACGCCGGGGAGGGCCGCACCCGAGAGGTTGGCCCCGGCGAAGGAGGCGTCGACCAGCGTGGCGGCGCCGAGGTTGGCGTCGGCGAGGGTCGCGCTGGTGAGCACCGCGCCGGAGAGGTCGGCCGACTGGAGGTCGGCGCTGCCGAGGTTCGCGTGGCCCAGGGCGGCGCCGCGGAGGTCGGCGCGGGCGAGGTGGCGGTCGCCGGCGCGGGCGCGGTTGACGGCGGCCTGGTCGAAGGCGTGGGCGGCGGTCGCGCCGAGGAGCAGCGCGGCCGCGGCGAGTGGGGAGCGGCGGAGTCGGCTCGGGGTCATCGGGCGCGGAGGATACACGGCCGTCGCCGCGGGCTCCGTCGACGGGGTCTTCTCCGGCCGCTGCGCGCCGCCGTCATCGGCGCCGCAGATGACACCGGCGGGGCCCTCGTGGCATCACCGTGCGCACGATGAATCTGCTCCCCGTCCGCAACGCGTCACGCCCCGGAGACGACCCCATCTTCGCCCTCAACCGCGAGGCCACCCAGCGCCGCGCGGCCGGCGAGCGCATCATCAACGCCACCGTCGGCGCGCTCCTCGAAGACGACGGCCGCCTCGCGGTGCTGCCCTCCGTCGTCGAGGCGCTGCGCGAGGTGCCGCCGCTCAAGGCCGCCGCGTACGCGCCCATCGCGGGCGCGCCGGAGTTCCTCACCGCGGTCGTCCGCGACCTGCTCGGAGGGACGTCGCTCGCCGACTGCGCCACCGCCGTCTCCACGCCGGGCGGCACCGGCGCGCTGCGCCACGCCGTCTCGACCTTCCTCGAGCGCGGCCAGGCGCTGCTCACCTCGTCCTTCTTCTGGGGCCCCTACGGCACCATCTGCGACGAGCACGAGCGCGCCCTCAAGACCTTCTCGATGTTCGCCGACCACGGCGGCTTCGACCTCGACGCCTTCGCCCGGGGCGTCGACGAGGTCGCCGCCGCGCAGGGGCGCGTGCTCGTCTTCCTCAACGACCCCTGCCACAACCCCACCGGCTACTCGATGACCGCCGCCGAGTGGACCGGCGCGTCCGCCATCCTCGCCGACGTCGCGAAGCGCGTCCCGACGACGGTGCTCGCCGACGTCGCCTACCTCGCCTACGCCAAGGACACCCGCTCCTTCCTCAAGCACCTCGAGCCCCTCGCCGAGCGGGCCGCGGTGCTCTTCGCGTGGTCGGGCAGCAAGGCCTTCACCCAGTACGGCCAGCGCATCGGGGCCCTCGTGGCGTGCACCCACGACGCCGCCGCGCGCGACGCCATGCAGCGCGCCCTCGCCTGGGCGTGCCGCGGCACCTGGAGCAACTGCAACGCCGCCGGCCAGTACGCGGTGGCGCGCTGCCTCACCGACGCGCCGCTCAAGGCGAAGGTCGACGCCGAGCGCGAGGGGCTGCGGGCGCTGCTCGACGCGCGCGTCGCGGCCTTCAACCGCGCGGCGCAGGGCACCTCGCTGCGCTACCCCCGCTACGACGGCGGCTTCTTCGTGACGGTCTTCTCGGCCGAGGCCAAGGCCCACGCCGAGAAGCTCAAGGCCCGCGGGGTCTTCGTGGTCCCGTCGGCGGGCGCGCTGCGGGTCGCCCTCTGCTCGGTGGCCCAGGCCGACGTCGCCACCGTCGTCGGCGCGATCGACGAAGTGCTGCGCGGCGGCTGATCGAGCGGCCCGCTCCGTCACCCCGGCGGGTGTATGTTTCCCGCGACGGAACCTTTCCCTTCCCCGAGGGTCATACCCACCCGATGGCGACCATGAACACCGCGACCACCGTTGACGACATCCCGGCGCCCCCGGCGCCCGGACAGGCCGACGCCCTCGACGAGGTGCTCGTCGGGCTCCCCACGCCGCCCCGCGCCCGCCGCCGCGTGCTGGCCGTCCTCCTCACCGTGATCCCCGTGGCGGCGCTCTTCCTGGCGTCGCAGATGATCGACGACGTCCGCTACGCGATGGCCCCGACCTCGGCGGTCTCGCTCGGCGACGGGCGCACCGCCGACCCCGCCAGCGTCGGCGCCAACCACTACGTCACCCTCCGCGCGTCGCCCTCGATGGCCGGCGCCGTCACGTACTCCCGGCTCCTGTGGCCGGGCGAGCACCTGGTGTTTCCCGTCGCCGGGCGCGACGGCGCGCCCATCTACGTGCAGGTCTCGCAAGACGGCGCGCAGGCCATGGCGCGGGGCGAGTTCCGGGGCCGTCTCATGCGCTTCGCCGGCGGCGGCGGGCGCTACGCCGGCGTCGGGCAGTACCTCCACGACACCCTGCGCGCGCCGGTGCGGCCCGGCACCTGGCTGCTCGTCGACGGCGCCACGCCGCGCGGCAACGCGTGGGCCCCGCTGCTCGTCACCCTCCTCCTCGCCATCGCCCTCAGCGACCTCGACCTGCTCCGGCGCCTGTTTCGCCGGACGCCGGGCTGAGCGGTCGCCCTTCGCGCCCGCCGCGAGGTATATGCTTCCGGGGCGGGGCCGACGGCCTCCGCGCTGGAGGGACCTCCGATGGGCGACGCCGCTAGATCATTCACCCCCGACGACCTCGTCGTCCTGCTCGCCGACGCCGGGGAGGTCGACGCGGGCGTCGAGGTGCTCGAGGCGATCCGCGCCCACGACCCGACCGCGGCGCAGACCACCCGGCTGCAGGCCCGGCTCTTCGCGGCCGACGCCCCCGGCGCGGGGCGCCGCCGCGAGCTGCTCCTCGGGCTGCGCGACGGGCGCGTCGACGGCCTCGCGCGGCAGGGCGCGCTCATCGAGGCCTGCGTCGCGCTGCGGCTGCTCAACCGGGAGTTTCCCGACGAGCCCGTGTGGGCCGAGAAGCTCAGCCTGCTCGAAGACCTGCTGCTCCCGCTGCCCAACCTCCACGGCGACCCGCGGCGCGCCCACGTCGACGCCCTCATCGCCCTCGGCCGCACCCGCGACGCGTGGGAGCTCCTCCGCGACATGATCGCCGAGTCGCCCGGCGAGCTCGAGCTGGCGCGCCGCTCCGACGCGCTGCGGGCGCTGCTCTTCGAGCCGGTGCACACGCGCCCGTACCGCGAGGGCGACGAGGCCACCCGGGTGCAGGCGGCGCTGCGCCTCGAAGACCCCGACGAGGCCCTCCGCCTCGCCGAGCGCGACGTCGCGGAGGGCGACCTGCGCGGCGCCCTCGCGCACCTCGCCGACCTCGCGCCCTCGAAGGCCGACGCCACGCGGTGGGTGCGCTACCGCGACGCCCTCGTCACGCTGGTGGCGGTGATCGACGCCGACGACGGCCTCGGCGGCTCGCAGGACGAGGAGACCGCGCGCATCCACCTGGCCGACGCGGTCGACCTGAAGATCCGCGCGGGCGCCCTGCGCGAGGCCCGCGCGGACGCGCTGCGCCAGCTCGCGGCGCACCCCGACGCCACCGAGGCGAGCGTGCTCACGCGGCGCCTCGACGCGCTCGACGCGCTGCTCGGCGAGCCCCCGCGCCCGGCCGACGACCCCGCGCTGGCGGCGACCGCGGAGGCGCCGTCCATTCCCGCGCCGGCCTCGGTCGAGGTGGAGATCGTGCGCGACTCGCCCCGCCCGAGCGAGGTCGGCGGCGACGAAGACCCGACGAAGCGTCGCTCCTCGCTGCCCGCCCACGACGGCGTGGTCGAGGTGAAGCGCCGGCGCATCGTGCGGCTGGGCTGACGGCCGACCTCACCCGCGCTGCCGCGCCGCCCTCTCCATGAATGGAGAGGGCTTCAGGAAACGCTAACGTTCGAGCACGATCTGCGCAGGTGAGACCAGCCCTCTCCATTCATGGAGAGGGCGGCGCGGCAGCGCGGGTGAGGTCTCACGCCGCGGCGACGGCCCTACTGCAGCGTCGGCGCGCCGAGGGCGTCGAAGAGCGTGAGGGCCGACTGCTTGCGGTCGCCCCCGCCGTCGTCGAGCCCGGGGCTCACGCAGGCCGGGCAGCCGTGGGCGCAGGGGCAGTCGAGCACCAGCGAGCGGGCCCGCGAGAGCAGGGCGTCGCGGCGCTCGAAGGCGCGGTCGGCGAGCCCGACGCCCCCCGGCGCGGCGTCGTAGAGGAAGAGCGTCGGCGACACCACCCCGGGGTCGTCGTCGGCCGCGGCCAGCAGCTCGATCGAGGTGCCCAGGTCTTGCGGCGCGCACATCAGCGCGAGGCTCGCGATGGAGCGCAGCGCGTAGCCGAGGCCGCGCAGCCCGTCGAGCACGCGGGCCCGGCCGCTCGCCTGCCCGGCGCCGTCGAGGCGGGCGCAGGCGGCGTCGAAGCGGTCGGCGGGGAGGGTGATCCACATGGCGTCGGTCTCGATGACGAAGGGCGGCAGGTCGAGGCGGTCCTGCCCGAGGGGCTCGTGCGTGTGGAAGCGCACCCGGCGGAAGCCCGTCACCTCGGTGGTCACCTGCACCTCGCCGAGCGTCGCGGTGGGCCCGTCGGACTCCGCGATCAGCGGGGCGGTCTCCTCGGCGTGCAGCACGTCGAGGCGCGTGCGCGTGACGGCCTCGGTGAACCAGTCGTGCGGCGACGGCACCACCACCGCGCGCCGCCCCTCGAGGTCGAGCGACTCCACCAGCCAGGGCGCGCCCTCGTGCTGGTAGATCGCCCGCGCGTGCAGCTGCAGCAGCGCGCTGCGGTGGTCGAGCTCGGCGATGGTGCGCTGGTTCTCGCGCTCGATCACCGCGACGCGGATCTCGCTGATCGAGCGCAGCGAGACCTTCTGCGCGGGGTAGTCGGGGCTGACCCAGGTCCAGCGGTCGTGGCTCTTGTGGATCGAGCCCTCCTCGGCGAGCACCGCGAGGGCGTCGCCGGTCGCGTCGGCGGAGAGCTCCCCGAAGGACTCCTTCGCGCCGAAGGGCAGCTCGAAGGTCGCGCAGCGCAGGTGCTGCAACAGCAGCTCGACGTTGTTGGGGTCGACGCGCGCCTCCTCGATGGGCGCCCCGAGGATCCACCGCGGGTCGCGCGCGAGGTACTGATCGACGGGCGCCGCCGAGGTGACGAGCAGGGCGAGCGACGAGACGCCCCGCCGGCCCGCGCGCCCGAAGCGCTGCCAGAGCGCCGCGAGGGTGCCCGGGTAGCCCGCGCAGATGACCGCGTCGAGGTCGCCGAGGTCGATGCCGAGCTCGAGCGCCGAGGTCGCCACCACGCAGCGCACGTCGCCGTCGCGGAGGCCCTGCTCGATGCGCCGGCGGGTCTCCGGGAGATACCCGCCCCGGTAAGCCTGGAGCGCCTCGTCGGGCACGCCTTCGGGGCGCAGCCGGTCGCGCAGGTAGCGGAGCATCGTCTCGACGGCGTGGCGCGACCCGCCGAAGACGAGGGTCGGGACCTGCGCGCGCACGAGGTCGGCGGCGAGGCGCACGGCCGAGCGGGTGTAGCTCGCGCGCACGCCGAGCTCGGGGTTCACGACGGGGGGGTTGTAGACGACGACGTTGCGCGGCCCGACGGGCGCGCCCGAGCGGTCGAGGGTGACGACGGGGGCGCCGATCATGCGGGCGGCGTGGGGCCCCGGGTTGCCGAGCGTGGCCGACGCGCAGAGGAAGACGGGGTCGCTGCCGTGGAAGCGCGCGACGCGGCGCAGGCGGCGCAGGACGTTGGCGACGTGCGAGCCGAAGACGCCGGTGAGGGCGTGGAGCTCGTCGACGATGACGAAGCGCAGCGACGCGAAGAAGCGCGCCCAGCTCGCGTGGTGGGGGAGCATGCCCGCGTGGAGCATGTCGGGGTTGGTGATGACCACGTTGGCGCGCTCGCGGGCGCGGCGGCGGGCGTCGCCGCTGGCGTCGCCGTCGTAGGTGGCCACCACGGCGTCGAGGCGGGCGGCCTGGAAGAGGGCGCCGAGGGAGTGCTCCTGGTCGCGGGCGAGGGCCTTGGTGGGGAGCAGGGCGAGGGCGCGGGCGCCGGGCTCGGCGGCGAGGCGCTCGGCGAGGGGGAGGCTGAAGCAGAGCGACTTGCCCGACGCGGTGGGCGTGGCGACGACGAAGTGGCGCCCCTCCCGGGCGAGCGCGAGGGCGTCGCGCTGGTGGCGGTAGAGGGCGGTGATCCCGCGGGCGCGCAGGCCGGCGCGCACGGCCTCGGGGAGGTCGTCGGGCAGCGGGACGGAGTCCCCGTCGGTGGGCTCGAGCGCGCGGTCGAGCGCGAGGTCGCGGCGCACGGCGTCGTCGTGACGCCAGCGGTCGAGCACGGCGTCGACGCCGCGGGAGCGCTGCCAGGGTGCGCGGGGCATCGGAGGGGTCGCGAGGGTACCGCGAAAGAGGGCGGAAGGGAGCGCCGTCCGTCGCCGGGTCAGAAGCCGATCTTGCGCATCACGAAGCGGGGCAGCATGCGAATGACCATCATCACGAGCCGCCAGATGCCCGGCGTGTAGAGGAGGGCCTGGCGCCGGTCCATCGCGCGGATGACGTCGCGGGCGACCTGCTCGGGCTCGCCCGCGAAGGGCGGCGGCTTGAGCCCGGCGGTCATACCGGTCTTCACGAAGCCCGGCTTCACGCAGAGCACCGAGAGCCCCGCCGCGTGAAACTTGTGGTCGAGCGCCTCGAGGTACACCGCGACGCCGCCCTTGCTCGACCCGTAGATGGCGACGGGCTTGCGCCCGCGGTCGCCGGCCACCGAGGAGAAGACCGTGAGCCTGCCCTTGCGCGGCAGCAGCCGCTTGCGCGCGTGCTCGCAGAACACGACCGTGTTGGCGTAGTTCACCGTGACCAGCCGGCGCGTGAGCTCGACGTCGGCCTCCAACGCCTCCTGCGTCGCGAACATCGCGGCGGTGACCACCACCGCGTCGAAGTCGCCGAGCGCGGCGTCGGCGGCGTCGAGGGCCGCGGCGAAGCCGTCGGGCTGCTCGAGGTTGCAGCGCGCGTAGCCGACCTTCTCGCCGCGCGGGTGGCGCGCCGTGAGGTCGGCGGCGCTGCGGGCGAGGTCGTCGTCGTCGAGGCCCATCAGGAAGACCGACTCGCCGCGCTCGGCGAGCTGCCGCGCGATCGCGCGCCCGATGCCGGTGGTGCCGCCGAGGAGGACGGCCCTCACGCGCGGTCACCGAAGAGGCGCACCGAGAGGGCGCTGCGCAGGCGGCGCTGCGGGTCGTACTTCTCGCGCGTCGCGAGGAAGCGGTCGAGCCGCGGCTCCATCGCGCGGAAGTGCTCGGGGCGCGTGAAGCGGTCCTTGGTGAGGTAGATGCGGCCGCCCGCGGCGATGATGAACTCGTTGAGCTTGTCGACGATGTTCTGCACGTCGGGCGACACCGCCATGTCGACCGCGATCGACATGCCCGACAGCGGGAACGACAGCATCCCGCGGCCCTCGTCGCCGCAGTCCTTGATGACGCAGAGGGGCGAGGCGCCGCCGAGGCGGGTGAGCAGCTCCATGAACTCGCGCACCGCGGGGGCGCCCGCCGCGCGCGGCACCACGCACTGG
The DNA here is from genome assembly GCA_028287085.1 of Myxococcaceae bacterium. GTDB lineage: Bacteria > Myxococcota_A > Polyangia > Polyangiales > SCUS01. Next base: position 2,989 of record JAQBQI010000439.1, on the reverse strand, counting down.
TACTGGGTGAAGCCGCGCGGGCCGTAGCCGCGGTTCCAGTGGAGCACGGCGTCGAGGGGGTAGAAGAAGGGCTCGGGGGAGACGACCTGCTTCGCGTGCTGGCGGAGGTGGCGCCAGTAGTACGCGGTGTTGAAGAGCGACGCCGTCACCGGGTTGAGCACCCAGTTGGGCAGCTCGAAGGGCAGGGTGATCTGCGGCCCGAGGCGCGGCGGGGTCGGTGGCGCCTCTTCGGCGGTGGCCCAGCGGCCCGCCATCAGGATGCCGCGGCCCATCGAGCGGCCGCGGGTGAGGCAGTCGATCCAGCCCATGGTCATCGGCCACTGCGGGGCCGACTTCGCCAGCGCCGCGAGGAAGGCGTCGATGTCGGGCACGCGCTCGCTCTCCATCCACACCCACTGGCTCGGGATGCGGTGGAGCGTGAACTCCACCTCCAGGATGTGCCCGAGCAGGCCCATGCCGCCGACGGTGGCGTCGAAGAGGTCGGCGTTCTCGTCGGGCCCGCAGGTGACCACCGAGTCGTCGGCGAGGCGCATGCGCAGCGAGCGCACGTGCGCGCCGAAGCAGCCCTCGACGTGGTGGTTCTTGCCGTGGACGTCGCTCGCGACCATGCCGCCGACGGTGACGAACTTCGTGCCCGGCGTGACGGGCGTGAAGAAGCCGCGCGGCATGAAGAGCCGGTTGAGCTCGACCAGCGAGACCCCCGCCTCGACGCGGATGACCCCGGTCGCCTCGTCGAAGGCGAGCACCCGGTTGGCCATGGTGGCGTTGACGACCTTGTCGGCGGCGTGCGCCGGCAGCGACGCGTCGCCGTAGGAGCGCGCGAGCCCGCGGGAGAGCACGGCGCCGCGCGTGGCCGACTCCAGCGACTCGGAGAAGATCTCGCGGCCCGGCGCCGGCAGCCGGCCCCAGCCCGAGAGGGTGGGCGCGGGCGTGGCGGCGGTCGCGGCGAGGGCCTCGGCGCGCGGCGGCGCGGGCTCGGCAACGGGCGTGGCGTGCGCGGTCATCGCGCGGCGAATAGCACGGCGCTTTGGGGGAGGGCCAGACGGCGGCGGGGCGAGCGGTCGCGGCGCGGGGGCCGGCGGCCGACGCGTGCTCCCGTGTGGGCCGCGCCCCGACGGCGGCGCAGGTCGGCGCCCGACTTCATGACATATGCCCATTGGCGATTGGCCACTTGCCTACAGCGCCGCCGGTCGGGTGGGCGGTAATCACTTGTGTCGGGTGTCGCCGGGATCACCACGGAGAGCACGTCCGGGCGTGTGCGCCTAAACGGATATCGCCCCCGCAAAGTGCTTGCTGGCCGCACAAAATGCTTCGGTCGAGGGGCGAAAGTCCGTAAGGAGGAATTGCCCCTCAAACAACGTATCGAGACGAAGGCCCCCATGAGACACCCGACCTACCGCAACCACCTCGCATTGACACTGATGACGACGCTCGGCGCCGCCGCGTGCGTGGGCGGGCAGGAGTCGGGGCTCGGCCTCGCGTCGCAGTCGATCGTCCCCGGCATCGGGACGACCTGCGCGGCGGGATCCTTCGAGGGCGACACCACCCCCGACCGCAACCCGGGCGCGCCGTGGGCCCTGGTCGAGGGCCTCCCCCTCGGCGGCGTCGCGAGCCGCGGGGGCCAGTTCGTCGCGTCCCTCGCGGGCCTCGGCGGCGTCGCGTACACGCGCGTCGAGCCCCGCGCGGTCGGCGCCACCCAGCTCACCATGGACGCCAACGTCGCCGTCAGCGCCGACCCCGTGGCGCCCGCGCTGGGCTGTCCGACGGTGCCCGTCGCCAACCTCGGCCTGGTCGTCTCCGACGGCGCCCGCATGGCCGGGCTCGCGGTGGGGCGCATGCGCAACCCGGCCGGCGTCGAGGTGACCTACGTCGCCATCCGCGCGCTCGACCGCTGCGCCACGCCCGTCGCCATCGTGCCCTTCGACTTCGACATCCGCGAGTTCCACGTGTACTCGCTGCGGCTCGACCGCACCGGGGCCTCGGTCTACATCGACAAGGATCCCACGCCGGTGGTGCAGGCGGCCTACGACCGCCTCGACGTCGCCGCCCCGATGAACGGCGCCCACCTCGGCATCCGCTCCGAGCGCGCCAACGTCACCTGGGACTACGTGCGCTACTCGGCCTGCGGCCCCGCGACGTCGGTGCCGGTCCCGCCGGTCTCCGCGTGCGGCGGCGCGTGCGTCGGCAACCGCGCCCCGAGCTGCGCCCTCGCCGCGGCCTCGCAGCCGTCGCTCTGGCCGCCGAACCACTCGTTCCGCCCCGAGCGCGTGCTCGGCATCACCGACGCCGACGGCGACGAGGTGGCCTACACCGTCGACTACGTCACCTCCGACGAGCCCGGCGACGCGCAGGGCGACAACGACAACGGCGACGACGTCGGCGTCGACGACCAGGACACCAACGACGACGGCTCGCTCCACGCGGCCGGCAGCCGCCAGACCCACGGCCACGGCGCGCTGCTCCGCGCCGAGCGCAGCGACGCCGGCAACGGCCGCGTCTACTCGATGCACGTGACCGCCAACGACGGCCGCGGCGGCTCGTGCCAGACCACCGTGCGCGTCTGCGTGCCCCACGACCACAGCACCGACCCCTGCGTCGACGACGGCCAGAACTACGTCATCACCGCGCCGCCGCCGCCGCCGCCGCCCGTCCCGGTCGCGCCCGGCACGCTCCGCTGCCCGGCGCCCTCGAGCGCCCTCGCCGGCTCGCCCGTGAGCCTCACCGCCACCGGCGCCGCCGCCGCCACCCGCGTGCGCTGGAGCGTCTCCACCGCGCCCAGCTCGACCCGCGCCTACAACTTCGCGTCGACCTACAGCGACTCCGGCGCCATGGTCGCCACCGGCACGACCACCCCGTTCACCTCGGTGATCGTCGGTGACTTCACCGTGCACGTCGAGGCGACCTACCCCAACGGCACCGTCGACCAGTGCGACACCACCGTCTCGATGCTCGGCCACGGCCTGCGCGTCGAGCTCAGCTGGAACACCCA
>JAQBQI010000387.1 GCA_028287085.1 Myxococcaceae bacterium | reverse complement strand
GCTCAGCGTCCCGCCCGGCTTCGCCGCCGTCCGCAGCGGCGCGACCGCCGCCGACCCGCGCCTCGCCCGCGTCGCCGGGCGCTACGCCGACATCTTCGCCGCGCTCGAGCGCGCGGGCATCCAGCGCGACGCGCTCGCCCTCGCCTGGGACTACACCACCGCCTCGGAGCGCTGGCTCACCGGCCCCGTGCTCGGCATGCGCGACGCGGCCCTCGCCATGGTCGGCGAGCGCGGTATGGGCTTCAACATCTTGCAGGTCGAGGAGGACTTCAACGTCAACATCCTCCGCCGCATCACCGGCACCATCCGCGTGCCCACCTTCATCAACGGCTCCGGGGACGACGCCCGTCTCTCGCGCGCCGCCGACGGCACGCCGCAGTTCGTCCGGGTCATCGATGTTCCGTTCACCGCGATGGTGCCGCGCGTGGCCGCCACCCGCGGACCGCTGCCGCTCATCCTCTTCGGGCACGGGCTCCTCGGCTCGGCCGTCGGCGAGCTCGGCGGACCGATGGACACCGGCAATTACATGCAGCACTTCCTCAACGAGCAGGGCTTCGTGGTGATCGCCACCAACTGGACGGGGCTGAGCTTCCCCGACGTCACCACGGCCCTCCACGCGCTCTCCGACTTCAACTACTTCCCCGCCATCGCCGACCAGCTCCAGCAGTCGCTGGTCAACGCGATGGTGCTCTTCCGCACGGGGCGCGCGCAGTTCGGCGAGCACGCCGCCTTCCAGGCGGGCGGCCACGCGGCCTTCGACCCCGCCCGCGCCTACTACTTCGGCATCTCCCTCGGCGGCATCATGGGAACCAGCTTCATGGGCTACTCCCCCGACTGCGCCCGCGGCGTGCTCAACGTCCCGGGCGGCAACTGGGGGCTGCTGCTCCAGCGCTCGTCGAACTTCGCGCTCTACTCGATCGCCTTCAACGACTACGAGAACCCCGCCGAGCGGCAGGTGCTCATCAACCTGGCGCAGTCGCTCTTCGACCCGAGCGACCCCGTCAACGCCGCGCCCCACCTGCTCGCCGACCGCCTCGCGGGCGTGCCCGAGAAGCACGTGCTCTTCCAGGAGGCCGTCAACGACGCCCAGGTGAACAACCTCGCCACCGAGATGGTGCTGCGCGGGGCCAACGTGCCGCTGCTCACGCCTTCGGTGCGCACGCCCTACGGCTTCATGACGACGGCCGGTCCCGCGCCCTCGGCGCTCACCATCTGGGACGAGCACCCGACGCCCGCCCCGCCGGGCACCAACCAGCCCGCGATGAACAACCCCACCCACGGCAGCACGCGCGCCATCCCCGAGCTCGTGCGGCAGATCACCGCCTTCCTCGCGCCCAACGGGCAGGTCACCGCGACCTGCGACGGTCCCTGCGACCCGCACTGACGGGCTGACCTCACCCGCGCGGCGGATCACCGCCAGCATCCGGTCGGTCTCGGCCCGCATCAGCGCGTCCTCCCGGTCGGTCTGGCTCGGAGGGTTGTCGTCGCCGAGGCCTCGGCGGCGCTTGCGCGACCACTCGTGGGGCGCGGCACCCTCGACCCATGGGCGACGCGGCCAAGGTGATCGACTGGAACGGAACCGATGTCCCGGCAGGGGTGAACGAGCTGCTGGCGGAGCTTTGACGACCTCCGCACCGACGCGGCGCGCTGCGCCGAGCACATGCGCGACCCCGACGATCTCGCGGGCGACCTCGGGCTGCGCCGCCTGGCCGCGGCGGGCGGCTTACCCCACCTCGGGCTCGAGGACCGGCAGGTAGACCTCGAAGGTCGTCCCCACGCCCGGCTCGCTGAAGCAGTGGACCATCCCCTCGTGCTGGCGCACCACGCCGTAGACGATCGCGAGCCCGAGGCCCGAGCCCTGCCCCTCGGACTTGGTGGTGAAGAAGGGCTCGAAGACCCGGTCGATCAGCTCCGGCGCGATGCCGGTGCCCGTGTCGGTCACCGTCAGCATCACGTAGCGACCGGGCCGCGCCCACGGCTGCTCCCCGACGTACTCGCCGTCGGCCACCTGCCTGGTCTCGATCGTGAGCTTCCCCCCGCGCGGCATCGCGTCGCGCGCGTTGAGGCAGAGGTTGAGCAGGATCTGGTCGATCTGCGTCTCGTCCCCAGACACGAGCGGCAGCCGCGGGCCCTCGATCACGTCGATCGCGATGGCCCCCGGGACGACCCTGCGCAGCAGCGTCGCGAGCTTGCGGGCGCGGGCGTTGAGGTCGAGCGGCGCCAGGCGGAGTTCCTGCCGGCGGCCCAGCGCGAGGAGCTGCCGGGTGAGGTCCCGCGCGCGCTCCACCGCGTCGAGCAGCATCGCGACGCCGGCGCGCCCCTGCTCGCTGAGCCCCTCCTCCGCCTCGAAGATCGACGCCGTCGAGCGCATCACCATCAGCAGGTTGTTGAAGTCGTGGGCCACGCCGCCCGCGAGCAGCCCGAGGCTCTCCAGCCGCTGGCGATGCGCGAGGCGGCGCTCGAGGTCGAGCCGCTCGGCGGCGGCCTGGGTACGCTCCTCGGTGAAGCGGATGCGCGCCGCGGCCACGGAGACGTGGGCCGCCATCGCGATGAGGTGCTCGAGGTCGGCCTCCGACGGGGGCCGCGGGCCCTCGTCGCCGAAGGTGCCGAGGCCCATCGCCCCGAGCGGCCGGTCGATGAACCGCAGCGGGACGTTGACGATCGTGCGGTTCCTGAGCTGGTCGACGATGTCGTGGTTGACCCGCGGGTCGGTGAGCGCGTCCTCGATGACCACGACCCGGTCGCCCTGCGCGATCTGCTCCATCATCCAGTCGCCCTCGACCGGGATGACCGTCGCGTGCTTCCACACGTCCTGCTCGGCGGGGCCGGTGACCGTCAGCACCCGCACCTCGCGCAGGCGGTCGTCCGTGAAGACCGCCAGCCACGCGTTGTCGTAGCCCAGGGCGTCGCGCACCTCGTCGGCCACGAAGGCCGTCAGCCCGGCGAAGTCCACCGCCCCTTGGAGCCTGCGAGCGAACACGAGGAGCCGCTGCCCCCCGGAGCACCGGCCGTCGTCGGCCGGCCGCTGTTCGTCGCCAGGCATCGACGGAGTATGGCCCATGCACTCCGCCGGGGGGGGGCCGGTCAGCCCGCCGCGCGCTTCGCCTTCGCCGCCGCCGCGCGGCGGATCACCCCCAGCATCCGCTCGGTCTCCGCCCGCATCAGCGCGTCGTCCCGGTCGGTCTGGTGGTCCCAGCCGAGGAGGTGCAGCAGGCCGTGGGCGAGCAGCATCATCACCTCGTCGCGCGACGGCACCGAGCGCTCGCGCGCCTGCCGCGTCGCCGTCTCCAGCGAGATGATCACGTCGCCCAGCAGGTCGCCCGCGAGGTGCCCGTCGGGGCCCTCGCGCATCGCGAACGCGAGCACGTCGGTGGGCTTGTTCTTCTTGCGGTAGTCGCGGTTGAGCGCGTGGATCGTCGCGTCGTCGCAGAGCAGCACCGACAGCTCGGCGCCCGGAAGCTTCAGCGCCCGCAGCATCGCCTCGGCGGCGAACCTCACCTCCGCGGCCGACACCACCCGCGACTTCGTCTCCTGCCGTGACACCTCGACGCGCATCGTGGCCGCGAGACTGCCACGAAGCGCGCCGCCGCCGCGAGCCGCTACTTCAACGCGAAGGCCGCGACGAAGCCCAGCAGCACCAGCAGCGCCACCGCCAGCGCCACCACGAGGCCCGTGCGATGGCCCGACGGGGCCGCGGGTCGCACCGCGACGTGCGCCGCGGTCACGGCGGCCGAGGGGTGGGGCGCGGCGAGCGAGGCCGCGGGCGGCGGTGCGACGAGCGCGGCCTCGAGCGCCGCCAGGAACTCGCCCGCGTTGGCGTAGCGGTCGTCGGGGCGCAGGCTGAGCGCGCGCTCGATGACCTCCTCCCAGGGGCCGACGTCGACGCCGAGGCGGCCGGGCGTCGGGCGCGCCGAGCTCAGGGCCTCGCCGTAGAGCTTCACCAGGTCGTTGGAGGCGTAGGCCGCGCGGTCGGTGAGCACCTCGGTGAGCAGCAGGCCGAGGGCGTGCACGTCGGTCCACGGGCCGGTGCGGGCGCCGGAGAGCTGCTCGGGGGCGCCGTAGCGCGGGGAGAACGTGAGGTTGACCGACATCGAGCGGCTCGCCCCGCTGCCCGCGACCTCGTCGGGCTGCATGGCCTTCGCGATGCCGAAATCCAGCAGCCGCGGGCGCTGCGACTCGCCCTGCAGGAGGATGTTCGCGGGCTTCAGGTCGCGGTGCGCGATGCCCAGCGCGTGGGCGGCCTGCACCGCCTCGAAGACCGGGCGCAGCAGCGCGAGGGCCTCCCGGGGCGGGCGCCCGCCGCTCCCCCGGCGGTGGTTGAGGGCGACCTCCAGGGTGTCGCCGTCGATCCACTCCAGGGCGATGAAGGCGTAGCCCGCGCCGCTCGGCACCTTCGTCGTGCCGAACTCCGCGACCTGCACCACGCCCGGGTGCTGCACCTTCGCGATGAGCCGCGCCTCGAGGGTGAACTTGTCGAAGAACTGCCGCAGCCCCTCGGGGCCGCGCATTCCGTCGGGGGCCTTCAACAGCTTGAGCGCCACGTCGCGCCGGCTCTGCTCGTCGACGGCCTTGTAGACCGCGCCGAAGCCCCCCTCGGCGACGAAGCGCTCGAGCCGGTACCGGCCCTCCAGGGTGACGCCCTCGAGGGCGCGCAGGTCGTTCTTGCCAGCTCGAGCTACCGACGCCATCGGTCGGCGACGCTACCACGCCCAGAGGCGGCTTGATTGCGCGGCTTCACTCCTGCGATCGTCCCGCCCTCTCGAACGCAGGAGCGCGGATGAAGCTCGACTTGGTCACGGTGGAGATCCTGGTGGACGGCGCGTCGGTGGACGAGGCCGACATACGACGCCTCCGCTACGTGGAGGGGCTCTCCGAGCTGTGCGAGGCCGACCTGATCGTCGCCGTCCCGAAGGCCGCCGCCGCGAGCTTCAAGCCCGGGGCCAGCGTGCGGCTGACGATCGCGCGCGGCTCCGAGGCCGACAACGCGCGCTGGGTGAGCGGCGTGCTGCGGAGCGTCGAGCGCCTCGACCAGGGCGACGGCCGCAGCCTCGAGCACCCGCTGCTGCGGCTCATCGTGGTGCCCCGCGTGTGGCCGGCCACCCTCGGCCGGCGCACGCGCACCTTCATCGACCGGTCGATGAGCGACGTGATCACGGCCACGCTGTCGGACGCCGGGCTCACCCCGGACGTGCAGGCCGGCCAGGCGATGCACCCGCTCATCGTGCAGTACCAGGAGTCGGACTTCGCGTTCATGTCGCGGCTGATCGAGGACTCCGGGGCGCTGCACTACGTCGAGCAGACCCAGTCGGGCGACCAGTGGCGCGTGCGCCCGGGCGCGACCTCCACCGGCTGGGCCGGGGCGAAGCGCACCCTCCGCTGGACCAGCCGGGTCAGCGGCGAGTCGGAGGACGAGGGCGTCACCCGCGCGGGCCGCGTCGAGGGGCTCGCCGCGAACGTGTTCCGGGTGCGCGACACCGACCGGCGGCGCGCGAAGGCCGAGGAGTTCGGCGACGCGACCCGCCGGGGCGAGGCCCACGCCCGCGAGGAGCGCGACCCGGTGACCTCGTCGCAGTTCAACGCCGCGAAGGTGGCGGGCTTCATCGCCGACGAGCACCAGCCCGCGCGCCAGCTGTTCTGGCTGGAGACGAGCGACATCCTGCTGCGCGCGGGCGAGGCCCTCGCGGCCGAGCTCTCGCGCGCCGACGCCGAGGAGGGCACCCTCACCGAGCTGCTCGTGGTGCGGGTCGAGCACGAGTTCGAGACCGGCGAGGAGGGCATCGTCTACCGCAACCGGGCCGAGGCGGCCGAGCTCGCGCTGCCGTACCACCCCGCCCGCGTGACGCCGCGGCCGTCGATCGTCGCGCCGCAGACCGGCGTCGTGCACTCGTTCAACGGGCGCAAGCACCTCGAGGTCGCGGTGGAGATGGACTGGGGCGGCGCCGAGCCCTGCATCGTCCCCGTGCGCACGACGCAGCCCCTCGCGGGCTCCAACCACGGGTCGATCCTGGTGCCCGCGCTCGGCAGCGAGGTGCTGGTGCACTTCATCGACGGCGTGCCCGAGCGCCCCGTGCTGATCGGCGCGCTCTACCACAAGCAGGCGCAGGCCGCGTGGGCGACCAACCCCGAGATGGACCCCGACCGGCAGCACGGCGGGGTGTCGGGCTTCAAGTCGCGCCTCGCGATGATCGGCAAGCGCGGCCCGACCAGCGTGGTCGAGGTCGACGACGCGGTGAGGGACTCCGAGAAGATCACGATGACGGCGATCAACGACGTCGACATCACGGTCAACCGCAACGAGACCAGCCACATCAAGGGCACGCTCAGCGAGAAGGTGACCGGCGACGTGACGGTGGCGCTCGAGGCGAAGCGCTCGACGACGGTGAAGGCCGACGAGACCTACGAGACCAACGGCAAGGTGTCGATCACCGTGCACAAGACGGGGCGCGTGCTGGTCAACGAGTCGCTGCAGATGACCGCCGACACGAAGCTCTCGCTCATCAGCGGCAACACCCGCGCGGACTTCTCCCCCGCCGCGGCGAAGATCACCGTCGGCGGCTCGGTGATCGAGGCGACGGCGTCGTCGGTGAAGATCAGCGTGGGCGGCTCGGTGGTCGAGATCACGCCCGGCGGGGTCAAGATCACCGGGCCGATCGTCGACCTCAACAGCGGCGGGCTCGTGGTGATGTGAGCGGCGCGGCTGGGGCCGCGTCGCCGGGGATGTGACGGGTGGCGAGCGGCGCGCGAGAAAACCGCAAGGGCGCAAGGGTCGCAAGGAGCGGAAGGGATGAGACGGGGGTGATGGATCCGAGTCCATGACCGCCC
>JAQBQI010000375.1 GCA_028287085.1 Myxococcaceae bacterium | reverse complement strand
CGCAGGCGGTGCCGATGGCGACCGCGGCGAGGGCGAGGAAGGTGGCGCGGCGCTGCGTGCGGGCGAGGGCGTTCATCGGGCGGAGGATCCATCGCCGGGCGGGGCGGCGCAATGCGCCGGTGGGGAGAGATGTGTGCAGGATTTTTGTGGAGCCCCTTCCGGGTGTGGCAAGGGCGATCACGTCATGGAACGCCCCTCGGCAAAGCCCGGTGAGATCATCGTCGGCCTCGACATCGGTAGCACCACCGTCCGCGCCGTCGTGGGCGAGATCGGCACCGACGGGGTCGACATCACCGGCGTCGGCGAGGCCCGCTCGCGGGGCATGCGCAAGGGCGTGGTGGTGAACATCGAGAGCACGCAGCAGTCGATCCGCGAGGCCGTCGACAAGGCCAGCATGATGGCCGGCGTGCAGATCGCGACGGTGTTCTCGGGCATCGCGGGCTCGCACCTGCGCGGGGTCAACTCGCACGGCATCGTGTCGATCGCGAACCACGAGTGCTCGCGCGAGGACGTCGACCGGGTGCTCGACCAGGCGCGGCGCATCTCGATGCCCCTCGACCGCACCGTGATCCACGTGCTGCCGCAGGACTTCGTCATCGACCAGCAGGACGGCGTGCGCGAGCCCGTCGGCATGAGCGGCGTGCGCATCGAGGCGCGGGTGCACCTCGTGACGGCGGCCGTCTCGAGCGTGCAGAACGTCACCAAGTGCATCGAGCGCTGCAACCTGCACGTGACCGAGCTGGTGCTGACGCCGCTCGCGAGCGCCGAGGCCGTGCTCACCGACGACGAGAAGGAGATCGGCGTCGCGCTGGTCGACATCGGCGGCGGGGCCACCGACGTGGTGATCTACTCCGAGGGGTCGCTGCGGCACACCGCGGTGCTGCCCATCGGCGGGGAGAACCTCACCAACGACATCGCCGCGGGGCTGCGCACGCCCGCGAGCGAGGCCGAGCGCATCAAGGTGCGCTACGGCTGCGCGATGCGCTCGATGGTCGACCCCGAGGAGACCCTCGAGGTGCCCGGCGTCGGCGGCCGCCCCTCGCGCACGCTCTCGCGCGACTACCTCGCGTCGATCGCCGAGCCGCGGATGGACGAGCTCTTCCAGTGCATCGCGCAGGCGCTGCACAGCAGCGGCATGATCGACCGGCTCAACGCGGGCGTCGTGCTCTGCGGCGGCGGCTCGCTGCTCGAGGGCTCGGTCGAGCTGGCCGAGCAGATCCTGCAGATTCCGGTGCGCCGCGGGGTGCCGACGGGCGTCGGGGGCATGGTGGAGATGGTGCGCAGCCCCGCGATGGCCACGGCGGTGGGGCTGGTGAAGTACGGCGCGGCGCGGCCGGCGCGCATCGCGGTGCCGTCGACGGCGGGCACCTACCAGGGCCCGGTGAAGGCCAGCGCGGCGACCGAGGCGCGGGCGCAGGCCGCGGGCGGCGACGCCCACTGGATGACCAAGTTTCGCGGCTGGCTGAGCGAAGTGTTCTGAAGGATTTCCGCGGCGCGTGCTTTGGACGGCTCGCGCGGCAACAACCGCGGCTCACCGCGCGTGGACGTACGCGTCGGCGATGACCGCAGCCTTGGGAGGATTCACATGGGTCTGTCGTTCGATCTGGTTGACAACACGAGCATGGCAGCGGCGCGCATCAAGGTGGTGGGCGTCGGCGGCGCGGGCGGCAACGCCATCCGCACGATGATCGAGCAGCAGGTGACGGACGTCGACTTCATCGTCGCGAACACCGACATCCAGGCGCTGATGCAGAGCCCGGCGGACGTGAAGATCCAGCTGGGTCGCGCGCTCACCAAGGGCCTCGGCGCGGGCGCCAACCCCGAGGTGGGCAAGCGCGCGGCGATGGAGGACATCCAGCTGATCCAGGAGCACCTCCAGGGCGCGGACATGGTCTTCGTGACGGCGGGCATGGGCGGCGGCACGGGCACCGGCGCCGCCGCGGTGATCGCGCAGATCGCGCGCGACCTCGGGGCGCTGACGGTGGGCGTGGTGACCAAGCCCTTCAAGTTCGAGGGCACGCGCCGGTCGCGCTTCGCGCAGGCGGGCCTGGCCGAGCTCGGGGCGCACGTCGACACGCTCATCACGATCCCGAACGACAAGCTGCTGGCGCTCGACGACGACATGACGATGACCGACTCGTTCCGCAAGGCGGACGAGGTGCTGGTCAACGCGGTGCAGGGCATCTCCGACCTCATCCAGCAGAGCGGACTCATCAACGTCGACTTCGCCGACGTGAAGGCCGTGATGAGCGGCGCGGGCCTCGCGCTCATGGGCATCGGCTACGGCCGCGGCGACACCCGCGCGATGGACGCGGCGCGGGCGGCCATCAGCTCGCCGCTGCTCGACAACATCTCCGTCGACGGCGCCACGGGCGTGCTCATCAACTTCATGGGCGGCCCCGACCTGCGCCTGCGCGAAGTGAACGAGGCGGCCTCGATGATCCAGGAGAGCGCGGGCGAGGACGCGAACATCATCTTCGGCGCGGTGATCAACGAGAACATGCGCGACGTGGTGAAGGTGACGATCATCGCGACGGGCTTCCCGAGCGAGGTCGCGGCCTTCGACTCGCGCGCGGTGTCGACCTCGATGCCGGTGATCCACAGCCGCGCGTCGCAGGTGCACCAGGCGCCGCAGCGCAGCGCGTACCAGCCCCCCGTCGCGGCGCAGGCGCAGGCGCGTCACCAGCAGCCGCAGCACGCGGTCAACGGCATCATCAGCGGCCGGGCGTCGGCCCCGCCGGCGCCGAACAACGGGCGCGCGACGCGGCCGATGGGCGCCGTGTCGATGAAGGAGGACGAGTTCGACATCCCGACCTTCCTCCGCCACAGCCGCAACCCCGGCGACGAGTGACCGCCGCGTAGCCCGCGACGCCCGGCGACGGGTGATCGCGGGCGAACCGCGCTCAGTCGCCCGACACGTAGCGGAGGTCGAGCCCCGCGCCGAAGAGGCCCTGCGACGAGGCCGCCTCGGAGGTCGGCAGCACGAAGTCGGCGCGAAACACCAGCCAGACGGGCCCCGTGCGCAGGGCCGTCGTCGCGAAGAGGGTCGCCCGGGCCTCGGTGCGCACGAGCGGCACCGAGCGCGCGACCTCGCCGTCGCACGACGTCGACGTGAGCCCGCCGCCACCACCGTCGTAGGTGGTGCAGGCGAGGCTGGTGGTGCGCGAGCCGATCACCACGGGCTGGTTCTGCACCGCGAGCCCGCCGAGCACGCTCACCCGCCGCGAGGGCCGGCCGCTCAAGAAGAGCGAGGTCGACATCCACGGGTACGGTCGGCTGCCCGTCGACCCGCTGGGCGGATAGGTCGTGGTGGTGGGAGCGCCCCCGACGGGGTTGTTGGTCACCGTGGTCGTGACCCGCCGGAAGGCCTCCACCGCACCGAGGCTCATCCCGAAGCCCATCCCGACGATCACGCGATCGTCGGGGTTGAACACCAGCCGCGCCTGCAACCCGGCGCGCAGCAGCCACACGCCGTCGAAGGGCGCCGGGTCGACGTCGGCGGAGGTCGCGGAGCGCGCCACCGGCGGCGCGATCTCGAGGGCCGCGCCCAGCTCGAACAGGCGCGTGGGGCGGTAGAAGCCGCGCAGGTGCAGCGACAGCGGCGAGGTCACCTGCGCCGAGCGCGCGCTCGAGGTCGCGTTCGCCGCGCCCCCCGGCACGCCCGCCTCGAAGCCCCCTTCGAGCGCGAAGCGGTTCAGCGGGGTGAGCGGCGAGGCGGCCATCGCGGGCGAGGGCGACGCGACGAGGCCCGCCTGGCGCACGTCGCTCCGGGTCACCACGGTGCCGAGCGACGGCCCCGGCCCGCAGGCCGCGAGGGCGCGGGCGGCGAGCATCACACCGGCAAGGCTACGGGCGCGCATCGGGGCGAGTGTTCCCTTCGTGGGCGTGTATCGTCCCCGCCCGGAGGCGCCGATGATATCGATCGCGGGGGACAGGGGAAGCGCTCGTTCGCGGCGGATCAGGCCCGCCCCCCGCCGCGCCCTCTGGCTGCTCGCCGTCAGCTCGCTCGGTTGCTACACGCGCCTGCCCCCGCCCGAGGCGCCGGACTTCGCGCCGCCGCGCGCGCTGGCCGCCGGCGCGCCGGCCCCCGGGCTCGGGCGGGTCTACGTCGACGTGACCAACGCCCAGGCGCGCGTGTACTCGCTCACGCCCGCGTTCGTGAACGGCCGCGAGGTCGACCGCGCCTCGCCCGACGACGAGCTCCTCTCGACCGACGACGGCTACGTGCACAGCCACCCGCGGTGCACGACGCCCTGCGTGCTCGACCTGCCGGTGGGACCGCAGCGGCTGCTGCTCGCGCGCGACCACCCGGGCGACAGCGAGCACGTGCTCGCCCCGGTGGGCGCGCAGCCCCTGGTGCTGCGCCGCACGATGGGCGCGCGCACGCGCTACGCGTCGACGACGACGCAGGTGGGGCTGCTGTTCATGGCGGCATCGGTCGCGATGAGCATCGGCGGGGGCATGCTGTCGTCGCCGCCGTCCGAGCCCTCCGACCACGACGCCGGCATCGCGCTCATCGGCTTCGGCAGCCCGCTGCTGTTGATCGGCGTGGGCGTCGCGCTGGGCACGCGCGAGACGCAGGCGGGGACCTCATCGTGGTGGACGCTCGACGGCACGGCGATACGCTAGCGGCGCCGGGTCGGCGGGTGGCGTTGCCGCGACGCGGCGGAGGGTCGCGGATGGCAGGAGTGACGGATCAGTCGGAGCAGCGGCGCCTCGAGGCCGCGGTGCGCGCCGTGCTCGCCAGCGAGGAGCTCGTGCGCGGCGGCCACGGCGCGGTCGTCGAGGACGCCGTGGCGCTGCTCCACCGCCGGGTGCGCACGGCCCCGTCGCTCGATGCGCTCGCGAAGCTGGCCGGCCGCGCCGACCTGCGCCGCGCGCTGGAGTCGCTCCCCGACCTGCACCCGCAGATGCTCTACGCGAGCCGCGCGGCGCGCGAGCTCGCGGTCGCGCTCGCGGTCGTCGCGCCCGACGAGCCCCGCGCGAACCGCGTGCGACGCTGGGTCGGCGGCGACGCGGACTCCCCCTATCTGGCCCCCGCCGCGGTGGTCGCCGCGAACCTCACCGCCGCCGTGGTCCTGACCGCGTCGGCGCTGCTGTGGCTCAACGGGTCGCGCGACTTCCCACCGCCCTTCGACCGTTGGTTCGAGCGCGGCCTGCTCGGCGGCACCCCCGTCGTCGACCTCGTCTCGATCGCCCTCGCGACCCTCATCCTCGGCGGCGTCGGCGCGCACCTCATCGTGCGCGCGCTCGAGCGCCGGCAGCGCGACGACCTCGACGGCGCCGTCTCGCCGGCCAGCCTCCGCGACTACGCGGCGCCCATCGCCGTGGCCCACTTCGGCCGCGTCTTCGCGGGCCTCGGCGGCCTCGCGGGCCTCGTCGCCCTCCTCGGCTGGGCCTCCGAGCGCCGCTTCGCCGACGCGCTCTTCCGCCAGCTCGTCGTGACGGTCTTCGCGCTCGTGCCGGCCTTCCTGCTGTCGACGCTCGTGTTCGTCGCCGCGTCGCTCGCGGTCGCGCTCGCCC
>JAQBQI010000357.1 GCA_028287085.1 Myxococcaceae bacterium | reverse complement strand
CAGGAAGAGGTCGAACTGCGACGAGAAGCGGTCGCCGTTGAGGCTGACGGGGAGTCCCTTCTCGAAGCCGACGGTGACCGTCTCGGGGGCGACCTCGACGTCGGCGCGCCAGAACGCCACGCCCATGATGGGGTGGACGATGCGCATGTTCTTGTCGAGAAACTCCAGGTCCTTGGCCTCGTGGGTGGCGCCGAGCACGTTGGCGTCGGTGCTGTAGGCCTTCTCGGTGCCCACTCGATAGGGCAGGCCCTGCGCGATGAGGTATTCCGACATCTCCTTGCGGCCGCCGAGCTCGGTCACGAACTTCGGGTCGAGCCAGGGCTTGTAGATGCGCAGCTCGGGGTTGGCGAGGATGCCGTAGCGGTAGAAGCGCTGGATGTCGTTGCCCTTGTGGGTCGAGCCGTCGCCGAAGACGTTGACGCCGTCTTCCTTCATGGCGCGCACGATGGCGAGCGTGGTGACGGCGCGGCCGAGGGGCGTGGTGTTGAAGTAGCGCCGGCCGCCCGTCGACAGGTGGAAGGCGCCGCACTGGATGGCGGTGAGGCCCTCGCGCACCATCGCGTCGCGGCAGTCGACGAGGCGCCCGGCGACGGCGCCGTGGGTGATCGCCGTCGGGGGGATGTCGGCCGGGTTGGCCTCGTCGGGCTGCGCCAGGTCGGCGGTGTACGCGTGCACCTTCATGCCGTGTCGCGACATCCAGGCGACGGCGCAGCGGGTGTCGAGTCCGCCGGAGTACGCGATGCCCATCGGGGTGCCCGCGGGCGGCAACGAACGGTAGATCCTGCTCATGGGCGCAAGCACCTACCATGAGCGCCGCGCGCCGCGCCACGGGTGTCGGTAGCGCGTTGACGCGGATGACGCGGGGCGACGAAAAAACCCGCGGGTTCGCAGTCTTGACCGGGAGGGATGGGCGGTGGGAGAACGCCGCCCCATCAATGCCTCCGAGGCGCCTCCGCGCGATCAGCGGGACACTGGGCGCCGGAGAGAGAGAGCGGAGCCGGCGATGTCGAACGAGAAGTACGAGTTCTTCAAGGTCATCCAGGAGTACCTGACCCGCGCGTCGAAGGTGGTGCAGCTCGACCCGGCGGTGGAGCTGATGCTCTCGCAGCCGAAGAACGAGGTCATCGTGCACTTCCCGGTGCGCATGGACACCGGCGAGGTGAAGCTGTTCAAGGGATATCGTATCCAACACAGCAACATCCTCGGCCCCTTCAAGGGCGGGATTCGCTATCACGAGAGCGTCACCCTCGACGACGTGAAGGCGCTGGCCTCGATGATGACCTGGAAGTGCGCCCTGATGCGGCTGCCCTACGGCGGCGCCAAGGGGGGGATCAAGTTCAACCCGCGCACGCACTCCACCGGGGAATTGCAGCGCATCACCCGGCGCTTCACGCACGCGCTGGGGAGCAACATCGGCCCCGACTACGACATCCCCGCGCCCGACGTCGGCACCAACGCGCAGATGATGGCGTGGATGATGGACATGTACATGAACACCGTCGGCCACACGAACAAGCAGGCCAACCGCGGCGTCGTGACGGGCAAGCCGGTCTCGTCGGGCGGCACGCTCGGCCGCGAGAAGGCCACCGGGCAGGGGGTGGTGCACTGCATCCTGGAGTGGGCGCGCGAGCACCGCTTCAACCTCGAGGGCAGCACGTACATCGTGCAGGGATACGGCAACGTCGGGTCGCACGCGTCGACCATTCTCGGGCGCTACGGCGCGTCGCTCACCGCGGTGGGCGACCACTCGGGCTACCTGCGCTCGCCCGAGGGCTTCAATCGCCACAAGCTGGCCGAGTGGGTGAAGACCCACGGCAGCGTGGCGGGCTACCCCTCGGGGCAGGCGATCACGCGCGAGGAGTTCTTCGCGACCAAGTGCGACATCTTCATTCCGGCGGCGCTGGAGGGGCAGATCGGGGTGGCCGAGGCGAACTCCATCGACTGCCGCATGATCGTCGAGGGCGCCAACGGGCCGACCACGCCGGAGGGGGAGAAGATCCTGCTCGACCGCGGGATCGTGATCATTCCCGACGTGCTGGCGAACTCGGGCGGGGTGACGGTCTCGTATTACGAGTGGGTGCAGAACAAGCGGTCGGAGAGCTGGGACCTCGAGGAGGTCGACGGCAAGCTCGAGGTCGCGATGAAGCGCGCCTACAAGGAGGTCTCCGACTTCAGCCGCGCCAAGGACGTCGACCTGCGCATGGCGTCGTATGCCGTGGGGCTCGAGCGGCTACAGGCGGCGTACCGCGAGCGCGACATCTTCCCGTGATTGACACTCAGCGCAGCCGCCGCGCCGCGTAGAGGCATCCCCCCACCAGTGACAGGTTTCCCGCGAAGGCGGCGCCCAGCAGCAGCGCCACCGCGCGCACGCACCCGTCGGCGCCGAGGCGCGTGAGCTCGGGCATCGTCGTGGGGTCGGCCATCATCTCGACCGCCGCCTCGCGGATCAGGTCGGACCAGCAGAGGCAGGCGAGCCCGACGAGTCCGAGGAGGACGACGGCGAGCGCGGAGGAGAGGGCGCCGAGCTTGAAGAGGCTGCGGAGGCCGCCGTTCTGCGCCCAGCGGAGGACGCCTTCGAGGAAGCCGCCGACGACGGGGACGAGCGGGCGCTCGGTGACGGCGCCCGAGTGCGCGGTGAGCTGCGCGAGGCGGAGGCGCGCGGTGATGTCGCGCACGGCCGACCACTGGAGCGCGGTGACGACGAGCGGCAGCGGGGCGAGGGCGATGGCGGCGGCGACGGTCGACCACGAGGGCGCGACGCCGGTGGTGAAGGGCGTGAACGCGAGCAGCATCGGGGCGTCGTAGAGCGCGTGGCAGGCGACGGGGAGGAGCAGCGCGAGGGCGGTGTAGCGGCCGCGCGCGCGGGGCCGGATGAGGCCGGCGCCGAGGAGGGCGCCCATGAGCATGCCGTCGAAGGCGTGGCCGGGGACGGCGACGAGGCCGCGCATGAGCGCGAGGTCGGCGCCGCCGTCGAAGACGTAGAGGACGTTCTCGACGCCGGCGAAGCCGAGGGCCGCGGCGGCGCCGTAGACGAGTCCGTCCATGGGCTCGTCGAAGGCGCGGTGGCGGCGCGCGTAGAGAACGAGCACGGCGAACTTGGCGAGCTCCTCGGGGAGGGCGACGCCGAAGAGGGTGGTGAAGGCGGTGTGGGGCAGGGTCGACCAGCGGAGGTCGCCGAGGAGCCAGGCGAAGGCGTCGGTGGCGTAGTGCTCGACGAGGACGACGGGGCCGGCGGCGAGGGCGCCGAGCAGGAAGGTGGTCCAGACGACGCGGCGGGGTTCGGGGTGGAGGTCCTGGCGGTCGATCCAGACGAGGATGAGGAGAACGGGGGCGAGCGCGAGCAACACCATCATAGGGGGTAGCGCCTCCTTCAGCGCGGCGGCGCAGGTCGGAGGCGCGGCGGGCGGGGTTGCGTGGGGCGCGGGGGAATTCCTACGCGGCGAGCGGGGGCCGCGGGTCTTCGGGTCCGTCGAGGGGAGGGTCTTGCAACTCGCCCGCGGGGACGACGCGGCCGTGGAAGCCCGCGATGGTCGCGAGGTCGCGGGTAGGGCCGTCGACGCCGAGCGCGGTGAGCCAGGGGGCGTGGTGCGTTACGAGGGCGTGTAAGCCGGGCTCGTCGAGGCCGGCGACGGTGACGTGGCGCGCGCCGGGCGAGCCGATGGCGGGCGCGTCGTGGAGCGCGACGGCGTGGTCGTCGCCGCGCCAGAAGCGGCGGGCGGTGGCGGCCTGGACGCCCTGCCATTGCATCACGGCGGCGCCGAGTCCGACGTCGAGGGGGCCGCGCGGGAGGCGCGGGGCGAGCTCGGCGAGGGCGCGGTGGAGCTGCTCGGCGAAGGCGCCGGGGTCGCCCGCGGTGACGAGCACGGCCTGCGGGGAGAGGCACCCGCGCTGGTCGTACCAGGCGACGTCTTCGGCGACGCGGGCGGCGGCGGCGCGATGGTTCGTGGTGCGAACGATCGAGAGCGCGAAGCCGTGGCCGTGGCCCTCGAAGGTGACGCCGGGCGGGAGCGACGCGCGCAGGGCGGCGAGGGTGTCGTCGGCGCCGTAGGCGATGAGGTGGTCGAAGGGCGTGTCGTCGGCGGCAACGGGGTCGCCGAGGAGGGCGGCGAAGCGGGGCTGGTGGCGCGAGGGCTTGAGGGCGACCGAGGCGGCGCCGCGCAAAAGCGGCAGCGCGAGGGCGCGCAGCGGGGCGGTGGCGACCGAGGCGGCGAGCACGACG
>JAQBQI010000268.1 GCA_028287085.1 Myxococcaceae bacterium | reverse complement strand
GCTCCGGCGCCCGCCGCGCCGCGCGAGCGCGCGTGGATGACGCTCGCGGTCGAGCAGTCCTGGGGCGCGGCGCACGACGCCACCCTGGGCTTCGCGTGGCGCGTCGAGGTGCCGCTCTCCCGGCGCTGGCGGCTCTTCGGCGGCGTCGCCTTCCAGCCCGAGTCCTACCCGTTCCGGGGGTTGTACGAGTGGTCCTTCGGGATGACCCGAGCCACGCTGGGCGGCTGCGTCCGCGCGGGGCCCTGGGCGTGGCTCGACGTCGAGGGCTGCGCGGGCGCCGCGGTCGGCGAGCTGCACGTGGTGAGCTACCGCCCCGCGAACGTGAGCCCCTGGAGCGGCTCGTGGTTCTCGGCCGTAGGCGAGTTGCACGTGTTGCTCCGCCCCTGGCGGCGCCTCGTGATCGACGCGAGCGGGAGCGCGACCGTGTTGCCCTTCGACGCCTACGTCGTCAGCCCCTACAACGGCTCGTTCGTGGAGAAGCCTCGGTTCATGCTGACGGCCTCGTTCGGCGCCGGCGTGGAATTCTGATCGTCGGTGACGATTGCCCGAAGCGCGCGGGGGCGTGCGGGCAATCGCCGGTGAGGGTACGCAGCCGGCCGCGTTCGCGGCGCGGGGCGAGTCGCGCCCTCTCCAGGAGCCCCCATGGTGATGACCTCACGACGCCGACGTCCGTCCATTTCTCGCGCCCTCGGCCTGGGCGCCGCGCTCGCGCTCGCCCCCGGCTGCGCCCTAAACGTCGTCGCCGACCCGCGCGACGACGCCGGAACCGCCGCGACGACCCCTCTCCCCGACGGGCCCTCGGGCGCCGGCAGCGTCGACCTGCTCGTGGTCGTCGACGACTCCAACTCCATGGCCCGCGGGCAGG
This sequence comes from Myxococcaceae bacterium, assembly GCA_028287085.1. Classification (GTDB taxonomy): domain Bacteria; phylum Myxococcota_A; class Polyangia; order Polyangiales; genus SCUS01. The sequence goes on along the minus strand of JAQBQI010000268.1, from coordinate 4,199 downwards.
CCTACCTCGACGCCAACCTCGGCGCGACCGTCTCGGCCCTGCTCCGCCGCCACGGCGTGCGCGACGTGCACGTCGGCGTGATCAGCACCAACCTCGGCACGCCCGGGGCGACGGTGCCGAGCTGCGGGGTGAGCGAGGGCGGCGACCAGGGGCTCCTCAACCCCCGCGCGCGGGGCACCGCCGCGCGGCTCCGCACGCCGCCCGAGGTGCCGACGCCGGCGCTCTGCCGGCCCGGCGGGGTGACCGACGACGCGTTCCTCACGCTCTCGCCGGCCGACGACGACGCCTTCGTGCTGGCGGCGCCGACGTGCCACACGGCGATCGGCGTGGGCGGCTGCGGGCTGGAGCAGCAGCTCGAGGCGGCGCGCCGCGCGCTGCTGGGGGAGGGCGGCGTGGCGAGCGCCAACGCGGGCTTCCTGCGCCCCGAGGCGACCCTGGCGATTCTCGTGCTGAGCGACGAGGACGACGGCTCGGTGCGCGACTGCCGCTTCCACGACGGCGTGGGCGCCTGCGTCGACGCGCTCGACGTGTACGACCCGCGCTCCACCCGCTGGTCGACGCCCGACCTCAACTTCCGGCTCTACGCCTACGCCCCCGGCACCGCGCAGGACCCGACCTGGCCCCTCGAGCGCTACGTCGACCCGGCGAGGCCCGCGCGGGGCTTCCTGGGCCTCAAGCCCGGCCACCCCGAGCGGGTCGTCTTCGGCGCCATCACCGGCGTGCCCGTCGCGGTGCCGCGCCGCGCCGACGGCACCACCGACTGGGACGCCCTCCTCGGGCCGCCGGCCCCGGGGCGCCCCGACGACTTCGCGGCCCGCGACGGCCAGCGCGCGTTCCGCGACCCGGCGCACCCGCTCGGGCCGATCTCGATGCGCCAGCGCGACCCCGACGCCCAGTGCCCGCGCATGGTGCCCGCGTGCCGCTACGCCGGCGGCGCGCCCGCGGCCGTGTGCGACGCGCCCGACCACTTCTCCGCGCAGCGCGCCCGGCGCATCGTGGAGGTCGCGCGGCGCTTCGACGAGTCGGCGCTCTGCGCGGGCTTGCCGTGCCGCAACGGGATGGTCGCGTCGATCTGCGACGGCGGCAACGCCACCCCCTTCGAGCGCTTCGCCGACCTCGTCGGGCGCCGCGTCTCCCGCTGAGCGCCGCCCCGCGCCCTGCGCCACCGCGACGACAGAACCGCAGACGCCCCGTGACGATCTCGTGGCATCGTCGCGCGCATGAAGCGTCGCGGGACTCGGGAGACGGGCTGGTCGATGTCGGACGGTGGCGTGCTGATCCCGCGCAGGGCGCTGCTGCGCGGCGGGCTCGCGGGCTTCGCCGCCGCGATGATGACCCGCGCGCTGCCCGGCTGTGGCGACGACGCGCCGACCTCGCCGGGCGACGCGGGCGCCCCCGACGCGGGCACTCCCGACGCGGGCACCCCCGACGTCGGCTTCGTCGATGCGGGCGCCCCCGACGCCGGCGCCGTCGTCGACGACGCCGGGCTCTCGTACTTCGCGCCGCGGCCGGTGCCCGCGCCGCCGCCGCTGCGCTCGCTCATCGCGGACATCGGCGCGCTCGGCGCGCCCGACGCCAACGGGCTGCGGCTGCCGCCCGGGTTCACCTCGCGCGTCATCGGCCGCACCGCCGAGCGCGTCGCCGGAACCGACTACACCTGGCACCTGCTCCCCGACGGCGGCGCGACCTTCGCCACCGAAGACGGCGGGTGGATCTACGCCTCCAACTCCGAGATGCCGCTCGTCGGCGGCGTCGGGGCGGTGCGCTTCAGCGCGACCGGCGCCATCACCCGCGCGTACCGCATCCTCGACCGCACCAACGCCAACTGCGCGGGCTGCAAGACCCCGTGGCACACGTGGCTCTCCTGCGAGGAGGTCTCGCGGGGGCGGGTCTTCGAGTGCGACCCCTACGGCGAGCGCGCGGCGGTGGCGCGGCCCGCGCTGGGCAGCTTCAAGCACGAGGCCGCCGCGGTCGACACCGCGAACGCCCACGTCTACCTCACCGAGGACGAGCCCGACGGGCGCCTCTACCGCTACGTCCCCGCCCGCCGCACGCCGCAGGGGCACCCCGACCTCTCGGAAGGGCGACTCGAGGTCGCCACCGTCGACGCCGCGAACCGCGTCACCTGGCAGGACGTCCCCGACCCGCGGTGGGAGGGGGCGATGCCCACGCGCCTCCAGGTGCCGGGGAGCACCGTGTTCAACGGCGGCGAAGGGATCTGGTACCACGCGGGCGTCATCTACTTCAGCACCAAGGGCACGAACCAGGTGTGGTCGTACCGGGTCGCCGAGGCGACGCTCTCGGTGATCTACGACGGCCCGCGCATGGCCATGCCCGGCATCCGCGGCGTCGACAACCTCACCGTCACCTGCTGCGGCGACGTGCTCGTCGCCGAGGACACCGGGTCGATGCAGGTCGTCGCGATCATGCCGGGCGGCGGGCTCAAGCCCCTTGTGCAGGTCGCCGGCCACGAGAACTCCGAGGTCACCGGGCCGGCCTTCGATCCGGGCGGCACGCGGCTGTACTTCAGCTCGCAGCGCGGCCTCAGCACGGGCAGCGGCGCCGGGTGGACCTTCGAGGTCACCGGGCCCTTCCACGCGCCGATGGCCTGATCAGATCGAGACGCTGATGCGCGGGAACAGCGCCCGGAAGCGCGCCACCTCGCCCGGCGGCACCGGGTTGCCGAAGAGGCCGATGCCCCGCAGCGCGGGCAGCTCGCCGAGGGCGTCGGGCAGCGCGGTGAGGGCGTTGCGGTCGAGGAGGAGGTACTCCGCCGACTCCCACGCGCGCACGTCGTCGGGCAGCGCGCGGAGGCCCGTCTCGATGAGCGAGAAGCGGCGCACCGTGGTCATCGCGAAGACCGACGGCGGCAGCGCGGCGAGGGGCGTCCCGTCGAGGATGACCCGCTGGAGGGTGGGCACCGCGGAGAGGGTCGCGAGCGCGTCGGGCAGGTCGAGCGCGGGCATGTGGCCGAGCTCGACGATCTCCAGCGGCGACTCGCGCAGCGACGGCGGCAGGCGGCGCAGCGGGTTGCGCGAGAGGCGCAGCTCGCGCAGGTCGTCCATCGCGACGAAGAGGTCGTCGGGGAGCGACGCGATGTCGTTGCCGCCCTCGACCTGGGCCGAGCGGTCGTGGCCGCCGCCCGTCAGGCCGCCGAGCTCGAGCACGCGCAGGTGCGCGAGGCCCCGCAGCGCGACGGGGAGCGACGTGAGCGCGTTGCGCCCGAGGTAGAGCTTCTCCAGCGAGGTGCACGCGCCGATGGACTCGGGCAGCTCGCGGAGCTGGTTGTCGGAGAGCGCGAGCTCGCGGAGCTGCGGGCACGAGGCCAGCCAGTCGCCGACCGCCGTGAGGCCGCAGCGCGAGGCGAGCAGCGCGCGCAGCGCGGGCATGCGGGCGAGCCACCAGGGGAGCGGGCCGTCGATGGGCTTGGTCGAGAGGTCGAGGTGCTCGAGCGCGGTCATCGTCGGGACGAAGGAGGGGATGCCCGCGAAGCGCGCGAGGTCGAGGGCCGTGAGGCGCGTCGCCGCGGGGTCGACGGCCTTCGGGGCGCCCGCCGCCTTCTCCTTCACCAGCCGCGTCACCCAGGTCAGGAACTCCATCGGCGTGATCACCCCCCCGACGCGCGAGGTGATCGGGGTGACGCCCGCGTCCCACGACGACCACATCGACCCGGCGAGCGGGCCGTGCAGCACGAGGCACTCGTACTCCCCGTCGCCCTCGTCGCGCAGCGGGAGCAGCCCGTGCGGGGGCAGGTCGACGTGCGGCGCCGGCTCGCGGGACTTCTTCGCCGCCATGGCGTCGAGCATCCGCCGCTGCTCGGCGAGGCCGGCGCCGAAGGAGATCGAGGGGTTGCCCACCACCAGCGCGAGGGCCGCGTCGGGCTGGAGCAGCGCCCCGGTGGCGTCGGGGTCGTCGCGCTGCCCCGCCGACACCGTCGTCACGAAGGAGCGGTAGACCGGCGGCAGCGCCGCGCCGACCCGCGCCTCGACGCGGGCCACGTCGGCCAGCGACATCGGCGGCGCGAAGACCGCGCGCCCCCAGCGCGCGTTGATCGACTCGATGGAGCGCCCGAGCGCCCCGAACTCCTTCGCGAACGAGGTCTTCGACATGCGGCCGACATCGTCACACGGCGCGGGCCCGCTTGCGGCGCTTTCGACCACCCGCGGCGAGCGCGAGCGCGGCGAGGGCCGCCAGCCCGC
>JAQBQI010000347.1 GCA_028287085.1 Myxococcaceae bacterium | reverse complement strand
TCGCCGCGCCGCTCGCTGATCATCGCCGCGAAGCCGTGCGCGATGTTGAGCGCCGCCACCAGCACCGTCACCACGCTCGCCAGCGACAGGATCACCGTCACCGCCGTGGCCAGCAGCCCCATCTGCTCGGCCCCGCGCGTGCGCACCTCCAGCCCCTCGGCCCGCACCCGCGCCGCGACCTCGGTCATCCGCGACGGGTCGCGCAGGTACACCACCACCGACGAGTAGCGCGTGGCCGCGTCCTCGCCCGCGTACTCGCGGTTCAACCTCCGCGCGACCGCCATCGGGATCGTCACCCCGAGGTCCATCGCGCGGGGCGACACGCCGACGAGCCGCGCGTGGACGCGCCGGGGTGTTCCCTGGCGGGCGGCGCCGAGGCCCGCGCGGCCGAGGTCCCACTCGAGGATGAGCCCCTCGGCCTGGCGGATGAGCAGGTCGCCCAGGCGCGGGAGGTTGTGCGCCGGGGCGATGGCCCCGTTGAAGACCTCGACGAGGTAGGGCGACACCACCGCGGGAATCGGCGGCGAGCACTGCCCCGCGGGTCGCGGCTGCCCGTTCACCGGCAGCGCCACGAGGTCGCAGAACTCGCCGCTCGCCGCACCGCAATCCGTGTCCGTCGCGCAGGGCCGGTTGCTCGCGCGCCCGATGGGGTCGTCGAAGTCGGTCCCCGCGCGCAGGTCGCCGCGCACCATCGAGGGGTCGACCCCGTCGGCGGGAATCTCCCCCGCGCCGACGTCGCGCCCGAACATCGCGCGCCCGCCGCGGCCCGACGTGGGGAAGGCGAGGCGCAGTCGCGGCAGGGCGAGGCGCACCCCGTCGGCGCTGCGGAGGGCGCGGGCCTGGGCCTCGTCGATGCCCGGCGGGCGCGCGCCGAGCAGCGAGAACACCGCCCCGACGCTGCTCTCCAGAGGAATGACCTCCACCTGGTCGAGGGGCAGGATCTTCCCGAAGACCACGGCGCGCATGCCCGCGGCGAGCGCGAGGAAGAAGGCCAGCGTGGCGACGCCCGCGGCGATGCCGAGGGCGGCGACCCAGAAGGTGCGCATCGAGCGTCGCAGGTCGCGCGCGGCGAGCGCGAGCAGCGGAGCGGCCCTCACGCGGCCCCCGTCGTCTGGGCGACGTCGTCGACGATCCTGCCCTCGTCGAGGGTGAGCACGCGCGTGGCGATGGCCGTCGCGCGGGCCTCGTGGGTGACCAGCAGCACGGTCATCGCGCGCTCCTCGTGCAGCGATTGGAAGAGCCCGAGAATCGACGCGCCCGTCTCGGCGTCGAGGCTGCCCGTGGGCTCGTCGCAGAGCAGGATGCGCGGCTCCATGAGCAGGGCGCGGGCGATGGCGACGCGCTGGCGCTGGCCGCCCGAGAGGGCCGTCGGGAGGTCGTCGCCGCGGCCGGCGAGGCCGACGCGCTCGATCCAGCGGTCGACGCGGGGGCCCAGGTCGGCGACGGGCGCGGGGGCGAAGCTCGCGGGCAGGGCGACGTTCTGGCGGACGGTCCACGAGGCGACGAGGTGGAAGGCCTGGAAGACGTAGCCCATCGAGGCGTGGCGGAGGGCCGCGGCCTCGGCGTCGGAGAGGGCGGCGAGGGACTTCCCCAGGACGTGCACCTCGCCCTCGAAGGCGCGGTCGAGGGCGCCCGCGACGTGGAGCAGGGTGCTCTTGCCGGAGCCCGAGCGCCCGGTGACGGCGACGAGCTCGCCCGGGGCGATGGAGACGGTGACGCCGTCGAGGGCGGCGCGCCCGCCGGGGTAGCGCTTGCGGACGTCGCGGAGGGCGAGGTGGGCCGCGGTCGGGGGGGGCGATGGTTCGGTCATGGCGTGGTCAACGGAGGGTCGCGGAGGATGGTTGCAAACGCCCGACGGAGCAACGGGCGGCGTTTCGCAGACCTCACCCCGCGCTGCCGCGCCCGACGGCCGGGCCGCTTTCCGTTAGCCTCCACGCCGTGAGCTTCTTCTCGGCGTTGTGGCAGGAGGCGCGCGACGCGCACACCCACTGGCTCGTCGCGCTCTGCCTGGTGGCGCTCGTCACCCGGCGCTACAGCCCGCACCCGCACCGGATGCGGGTGCTCTCGTTCTGGGTCGCGGCGCACCTCGTGGCGCTCGCCGTCAACGCCGGGCTGCGCACCAGCGAGCTGCACGCGCACAACGAGTTTCGCACGGTGTCGTGGGTCTTCGGCGCGGTGGCCTTCGTCGGCGCGGGCATGTCGGTGGTCTTCCACGGGCTGCTCGCGCGGGCCCGCGTGTCGCTGCCGCGCATCGTCGAGGACGTCATCGTGGGCCTGCTCTCGGTGCTCGCGGCGGTGACCGCGGCGAGCCGCGCCGGGGCCAACCTCTCGGGCATCATCGCGACCAGCGCGGTCATCACGGCGGTGCTGGGCTTCTCGCTGCAAGACGTCATCGGCAACGTGGCGAGCGGCCTCGCGCTCCAGCTCGACACCTCCATCGACGTCGACGACTGGATCAAGGTCAACGACCTCACGGGCCGCGTGGTCGAGGTGAACTGGCGCTACACGGCGATCGAGACGCGCAACTGGGAGACGGTGCTGATCCCCAACCTCCAGCTGTTGCGCAACCCGGTGACGGTGCTCGGGCGGCGCGGCGGCAACCCGCGGCTGCTGCGGCGCTGGGTGTACTTCCACGTCGACTGGCACCACCAGCCCTCGGACGTCATCGAGGTGGTGCAGGCGGCCGTGCGCGGCGCCGAGCTCGCGCGCGTGGCGGCCGACCCGGCGCCGAGCTGCGTGCTCATGGACATGACCGACACCTTCGGGAAGTACGCGCTGCGCTACTGGCTGACCGACCTCGCGGCCGACGACCCGACCGACTCCGACGTGCGCACGCGCATCTACTTCGCGCTCCAGCGGGCCGACATCCCCCTCGCGACGCCGCAGCGCGCGCTGACGGTGGCGCACGAGTCGCCCGACGCGCCGCAGGCGAAGACGGCGAAGCAGACCGAGCGGCGCAAGGCGGTGCTCAAGGCGGTGGGCTTCTTCGACTCGCTCGACGAGTCGGAGTTCGACGAGCTCGCGCGCACGCTGCGCTACGCGCCCTTCACGGCGGGCGAGGTGATCACGCGGCAGGGCGCCGAGGCCCACTGGCTGTACCTGATCGAGGACGGCACCGCGACGGTGCAGCTGCGCGACGGGGCCCGCGTGCGCGAGGTGGCCACGCTGAAGGCGCCGACCGTGTTCGGCGAGATGTCGTTGTTCACGGGCTCGCCGCGCACGGCGACGGTGACGGCGGTGACCGACGTGGAGTGCTTCCGCCTCGACAGCTCGGCGTTTCAGCGGGTGGTGGCGCGGCGCCCCGAGCTCGCGGAGCACTTCGCCGCGGTGCTCGCCGAGCGCGGCGCGGCGTTGCAGGCGGCGCAGGAGACGCTCGGCGCCGAGGCCACCCGCCTCAGCCGCGATCACATCGAGAAGGACCTCTTCGACCGCATCCGCTCGTTTCTCAAGCTGCGTTGACGGCCGCGGGCTTCGCGGCGACGGCGGCCGCGAGGGCGTCGAGGCCCTTGGCGAAGTCCTTGCCGACGAGGTCGTCCATGTTCATGACGAGGCCGAAGGCCTTGGCGACGAAGTTGCGCTCGCCGGTCATCTCCCAGGTGACCTTGGTGCCGGCGCCGTCGGGCTCGAAGGTGAAGACGGTGCGGTTGGTGGCCTTGAAGGGGCGCAGGAAGGCGAGGTCGATCTCGATCTTCGCGGGGGCGCTGGCGTCGAGGATGGTCATCGAGCCGGCGCCGGTCTTCTTGCCCGACCAGCGGTAGATGGCGCCCTTGCCCGCGGCGGGCCCCTCGAAGGTCTTGGCGAGCTCGGCGTCGACCTTCTCCCACGGCGACCACGCGGCCCACTCGTGGAAGTCGTTGACGAGCGGAAACACCGCCTCGGGCGCCGCGGGGATGGTGCGGCTGCGCACGAGGCGAAACGCCGCCGGGCGGGTGTTGACGAAGAACGCGAGGGCGCCGAAGGACGCGAGGATTCCGAGGAGGTAGGGCATAGGGCTGTCGACGATGTGCGCGCCGGGGTGAACTCCGGCAAGTTACCGACGAGGCTGCCGAACGGGGGCAGCGGAGACCTGGCGAATGAGCAGCACGCAAGACCGGGACGGCCGCACGGAGAAGCGCGCAGCGTGGGGGGCGGGCTCATGAACGGACCGCTGATCGCGGCGCTGAGCGCGGGCGCGGTGTTCGCGGCGATGGGGGTGGCGATCTTCCTGTGGGGGCGGTCGTATCGGGTGCGTGATCGGGCGATCGGGGGGTGGCCGAAGGCGCCGGGGGTGGTGGTGTCGTCGCGCTACGCGGCGAGCACCGGGACGACGCGCGACGCGCAGGGCTACGACGTGACCTCGACGAGCTTCGTGCCGGCGGTGAGCTTCCAGTACGAGGTGGCGGGGACGACGTACACGGGCACGAAGGTGACGCGCGCGGTCGAGCCGACGAGCGACGGCGCGAAGGTGAAGGCGATCATCGACCGCTACCCCGCGGGCGCGAAGGTGGAGGTGCTCGTCGACCCGAAGGACCCGGCGACGGCGTACCTGGAGGTGGGCACCTCGGGGGGCGCGATGTTCCTGATGGTGTTCGGGGGCTTCTTCGCGGCGATGGGCTTCGGGGCGCTCGCGCTGGTGGCGCTCACGCGCTGAGGTGCCGCGGTAGTATCAGGCGTGGCCGACGAAGCGACGAGCCTCGGGACGCGCGTGGTCACGACGGAGCGCGAGCCCTTCCACCCGATCATGCTGGGCGTCGCGGTCGCGACGATGGCGCTCACCTGCGTGGTGATCTCGACGACGCAGAGCGAGCGGGGGATGTGGCTCTTCCTCGCGCCCTTCGCGATCCTGGCGTGGTGGACGACGGCCCGTAGCGAGACGGCGGCGCTGTCGCTGGAGGGGGACGACCTGGTCGTGTCGGCGTCGGGTGGGGTGCGACGCATCCCGCGCGCGGGCATCCGGTCGGCCTTCGTGACCGCGGGGCGCGGCGCGCCCGGGGCCGCCGCGGTGCGGCTGCGGCGCGACCTCGGGACGCTGACGATCGACGCCGCGGACCCCGACGAGGCGCACGCGCTGCTGCACGCGCTGGGCTTCGACGCCTCGCAGCGGCGCACCGAGTTCGACGGCGTGCGGGCGTTCCATCGCCTGATGGCGGCGTTGCTGGCGCCGATCTTCGCGCTGGTGGTGGTGATGTTCCCGTGGTCGTGGGCGAACCCGGCGCCGTCACTCCATCCGCCCGTCGCGGTCGCGGTGGGCCTGTTCGTGGTGCTCTGCGTGGTGTTCTGGCGGGTGATGGTGCCGGTGCTGCGCACGTCGGTCGGCCTCGACGGGATCACCGTCGGCGGTCGCCTCGGGGCGCGCTTCCACCCGTGGTCGGAGGTCGCGGGGGTGACCGCGGGGGACGGGTGCTTCCACCTCACGCTGCGGGGCGCGCGGCGGCGCGAGGTGTGGTGCAACCCCGAGGACGACGCGGTGTTGCCGGCGCTGGTGGCGGCGGCGCGCGAGGCGCTCGCGGCGTACCGCGACGCGGCGGAGAAGGCGGCGGCGGTGGCGCTGCTCGACCGCCAGGGGCGCCCGGTGGCCGAGTGGCGCGCGGCGATGGCGGGGGTGCTACGGCGGCACGGCGGCTACCGCAGCGCCGCGCTCGACCGGGGGCGGGTGGAGGCGCTGCTGGCCGACCCGTCGACGCCGGTCGAGCGGCGCCTCGGGGCGGCGATGGTGATGGCGCAGGCCGGCGACGACGACGGGCGCACGCGGGTGCGCGTCGCGGCCGAGGTGGTGGCCGATCCGGGCGCGCGGGCGGCGCTGGCGCGCATCGCCGACGGGGCGGAGAGCGACGAGGCGGTCGAGGCGGCGCTGCGCGAGCGGCGCTGACGGGAGGGTGGCGACGATCGGGTTCACCGCGTGCGGTGAACGGCCTTGACCCTCGCGGCGCGGGTCACGCACCGTCGCGGTACCCATGGGAGCGCCGCGACGGTGAAGGCGCGCGCGACGAAGCCGGGGGCGCCGGCGTCCTTCGACGTGGTGGGGCTGACCGAGACGGAGCTCGCGGCGCTGCTCCCGGGGTGAGCGGGGCAGTCAGGCGGGGGTGCGAGGTTCAGCCCGGGCTCGACCCGGCGACGATTCGAGCGGCCAGCTCAGGCGACAAGCGCGTCACGATTTCGAACAGCTGAGCGACGAAGGACTGATCGAATCGCTCGACCTGATGCGGCTCGAACATATCGTCCATCGACGCCGCGGCCCCGCTCCGGAACTGCTCGATGTCCGCTCGCATCGAGGGCGCGAGAAGCACCAGCACGCGGTCTTCGAACCCCCACTCCGACGGAGAGGCCATCGTCCCGAGCAGCACGGGTTTCGCGAGGCGCGCGAGCTCCATCGTCATCGGGAGGCAGCTGCCCCCGTAGGTCGTCGGTCGCTGCCTCGACGTCGCGCGGATCGTTGGCTTCGCCTTGAGCATGCGCCGCATGGAAGCATCCCCACCGCACCGCGCAAGACCGCAACCGGTGAACCCCACCGCTCCCCGTCGCCCTCCTACGCCGCGTCGAGCCCGAGCCGCGCGGCCGTCGCGGGCGACGGCGCGTACACCGTCTCCCGCGGCGTCAGCAGCCGCGACCGCTCATCCCGCAGCTCGCGTTGCTCGGCCACCAGCGCCGAGACGTCCTCGATCTCCACGGTCCACTCCTCGACGAACCTCCGCAGCGACTCGCCGCGCACCCCCAGCTGGATCGCCCGCCGCGTCACCGGGTTGCCGCTCGGCCCGTGATCCGGGTCCCACTGGAGCCGCACGCTCGACCGCTGTAGCGCCTGCTGCCACTCGGGCTCCGTCTCGTAGCCGCTCGCGCCGAAGCCCGACGCCACCGCCCCCGCCAGGATCTCCTCGAAGCCCGCGCGCGTGAGCCGGATGGCCAGCGTGACCTCCTGCTCGGGCTTCGTCCCCCACCCGCTCCGGAACATCATCCAGAGGAAGTTCGGCTTGATCCAGCTCATGCGGCTCATGCTGAATCCGCCGCCGCCGAGGCGACCGTCGGCCGCCGCCGCCGCGCCGATCGAGGGCCGGTAGGCCTGGTAGACGACCACCGTGTCGGCGTCGTGCTGCGCGAGGATGTGCTTGCCCTCGCGGGGCCAGCGGGCCTCCTGTTCGGCGTAGCGCTCGAGGGTCAGTCGGGTGGACATCGGCGGCACCATAACGCCGCCGATCGTGAGGGCGGAAGAGACGGCGAGCAGCCCGCGACGCCGATGGCGACGCGCAGGTTCCAGCGCTCCGCGGTGGTAGGCTCGCGGGAATGGACCCGACCGCGACCGAGTCGTCGACCGACGAACTGCCCGCGACGCCGTCGGCCGCGCAGCGCAGGTTGGAGGCGTGGCTGTCGCTCCCGCACGGAGATCGCGCGGAGCTGATCGGCGGCTGCATCCGCTACAAGGCGATGCCGAGCTTCGAGCACGGCGACGCCGTCATCGGCGTCTCCGAGCAGATCGGGCGCCTGCGGGGACCGCCGAACGCCGGCGGCGGCGGCTGGTGGCTGAGCCAGGAGGTCGACCTCTACGTGGGCGGTCAGGGACTGCGCCCCGACCTCGTCGGCTGGCGGGTTGCGAAGCACCCGGCGCCGCCCCGTAAGGTCAACGTCGGCGACCGGCACTTCGGTGTGTACGTGACCCCGCCGGATTGGGTGTGCGAGGTGCTCTCGGAGTCGACTCGCGCCCGCGACGAGGACGACGGCTTGAAGTGGCGCGCCTACTGGGAGGCGGGCGTGGAGCACTACTGGCTGGTCGACCTCGTTCGCTCACAGCTCACGGTGTACCGGCGCGGCCAGCGTGATTTCGAGCCCGTCGACGTGGCGGGGCGAACGACCGTGAAGGCGCTCACGCCCTTCGACGGGGTGGAGTTCGACGCGCGCCGGGTGTTCATGCTGGCCGACCTCGCGTCGGGGACGTAGCGACTCCGCCGCCCGTCACCCGCGCGGGTGAATCGCTCCACCCGCGCGAGTGAACCCTCGGCCGCCGCTCAGCCTGCGACGCCGATGGCGACGCCGAAGGGTCGCTCGACCTGCTCATCGCCGTCCTCGAGGACACCGTCGAGGTCGGCGGCGTCTACTCGAACCTCCGCAACGGCGCGCTCGCGCTGCGGGTCGAGGCGTGAAGCTCCCCGCCGGCGCTGACCACGGCGCCACGAGCCGCGGCCTCGGGCTGGCCTTCTGCCGGGCCGCCGTCGAGGCCCACGGCGGGCGCATCCGGGTCGAGGACGCCGCCCCGCGCGGGGCCGTGCTCGGCGTCGACCGGCCGAGGCACCGACGCGCCCCTCGCAGCCCTCGCTGGCCGCCGCGGACCCGGGGGCTCCGCCCTCCCAGCCCGTCATTGACACCGACCCCACCCGGCCCGAAGCGACGCTCTACCCGGCCTTGCCGCGCGTCGGGTGGATGCGCGGCGCCCTTCGACCCGACCGCACCCCAAAGGAACCTCTCCATGATCAAGGCCTTCCCGAGCCTCGCCGCCCTCGCCGCCTCGCTGCTCCTGCCCGCGCTCGGCGCCGCCCAGCACCGCGAGCATCACCACGTCCAGGCCGGCACCCGCGTCACGACCACCGTCGGCGTCCGCGGAGGCACGCGCACCGTCGTCGACCCGCCCGGCGCGGGCAACGCCACCGTCGTCCGCACCAACGCCGCGGGCGCCACCGTGGTCAACCCGCCGGGACCCAACAACAACACCGTCGTCCGCACCAACGCGGCGGGCGCCACCGTGGTCAACCCGCCGGGGCCCAACAACACCGTGGTCGTCCCGGCCGCCCGCCCGGGCGCGGGCGCGACGACCGTCACCGTGGTCAACCCGCCGGGCCCCCACAACAACACCGTCGTCGTGAACCCGCCGGGGCCGCACAACTCCACCGTCGTGCGCGAGACCCCGTCGGGCGCCACGATCGTCAACCCGCCGGGCCCGGGCCACGTCGTCGTGGGCGCCACCGCCCGCGCCAACGCCGTGGTCGCCGCCCCGCCGCCGCCTCCGCCGGCGGTGCGCGTGGGCGTGGGCGCCAACGTCGTCGTCCACCCGTAGCGCTCGCTCGCCCCGCGGGGCCGCGGCGCGCGCCCCGCCGGTGTACGCTCCCCCTTCGTGAGGGACCGTCTTCGCTACAGCACATCCCCTGCGCGCGCGTTCGACCGGGCGCTGGGCGGGGCGCGATCGGTCGGCGCGGCGGCGCGGCTGCTGCTCGACCGATCGAGCTCGCCGATCTCGGACTACAACCAGATCGCCAACCTGTTCTACACGCCCGAAGCGCTGCAGGTGGCGGTCGACACGCTCTCCGCCGTGCCCTCCTCGCGGCGGGCGCTCGCGGCGCGCGAGCCGCTCGGGCGGGTGCCCATGGCGATGCTCGAAGCCTGCCCCGCGGGCTCGCTCGGCCGCGAGCTCTGGGTCGCCGAGCGCCGCGTCGGGGTGACCGGCGCGTACCTCCCGGGCCTGCCCGGGGAGGTGCGCGTCCCCGAGCGCGCGGACCACGCCTACGTCCTGCGGCACTACTACGAGACCCACGACATCTGGCACGTCGCCACGGGCTTCCCGATGACCATCCCCGGGGAGGCCGGCATCCACGCCTTCACCGCGGCGCAGTTCCCGTCGCGGATGGACCTGGTGCTGGTGGCGATGGTGCTCGCGCAGACGGCGCTCCGGAAGTACGAGCGCCGCCGCGAGCCCATGGACTGGGTCGCGCGGGGCTGGTTCTTCGGGCAGAGCGTGGCCCCGCTCTTCGGCGTCGATTGGCAGTCCCGCTGGACCTCGCCGGTGACCGACGTGCGCCGCGAGCTGGGGCTCCCCGAGGGCGGGATCCCGGCGGCCGACCGCTACTGAGCGCGCCGGCGCGGGTGATCCCCGCGCCGCGCGTCAGGTTGCGCCGCGCGTCAGCCCGCGACGCCGATGGCGACGCCGAGGCGGTGGCGCAGCCGGAGGTACTCCTCGCTCACGGCGTACGAGCGCAGCTCGCGGATGCGGTCGGCCTGCGGCACCGCCGACTGGTCGTCGGGCGTCGCCTTGATCACCGCCAGCGAGACCGCGAGGTCGTTCGCCAGCACGAAGCCCGCGCGGTCGGCCGTGAGGTCGACGCCCAGGGTCCAGCGCTTCAGGTCGAGCGACAGCTCGCTCGCGATGAGCTTCGTCACCAGCGACGCCAGCTGCTCCATCGCCGCGCTCGGCAGGTTCGCCTTGATGGCCGCGAGGTTCTCGTTCACCGGCCCCATCAGCTCGTCGCCCACCGGGAAGGTCGGCTGCACCGCGCGCATCGCCGCGAAGAGCCACGCGCGCAGCCCGGTGCCCGTCGCCACGATCTGCCGCACGAAGTGCCCCGCCCGGAAGTACGAGAGCCGCACGCCCGCGAGGAAGGCCAGCGCCTTGGTCGGCCCGCCCGCCAGCGCCGTCGCGCCGAGGTAGAGCCCGGGGTTCTCCGAGAGCACGAGGTTGAGCCCCGAGTCGTCGGAGGGCAGCGCGTAGACGGGCGGCGTCTTCAACCCGAGCACCCCCGCCGCGTAGTGGATCGTCTGCGCCATCTGCCCGTCGTCCGTGGCCGGGTCGACGAGGTCCTTCTCGGCGAGGCCGTAGTCCGCCAGCGCGACGCCGCGCGACTTCAGCACCGCCGGCAGGATGGTCGCGAAGACCCCCGTCAGCAGCGGGTCGAGCGTCGCGTGGGCGAGGTCCTGCCGCCAGCGCTCCTCGTTCATCTTCTCCTGCGCCGCCGCCGGCCGGTCCGTCCGGAACTTCTTGAAGAAGCTCTCCTCCTCCGGCTCGGCGCCCTTCACGCTCACCAGCGCCTGGCACATGCACCAGGCCTCGTCGGGCTTACGCGCCTCGGTAAACGCCCGCCGCAGCGCGTGCATCGACTCCACCCGCAGCGGGTTCTTCACCAGCAGCGCCCGGTGCGTCGTCACCGCGCGGTCGAAGAAGCGCTTGGTGTCCGTGAGGTACAGCTCCGCCAGCTTCTCGCCGTGGTCCTGCTCCGAGGGCGCCAGCTCCTGCGCGCGCTCGTAGGCCGTCACGGCCTCGGCGGGCTGCTTCAGCTCCTTCTCGTAGAGCCCGCCGAGCAGCGCGAAGAGCTTCGCCCGCGCCGGCGCGCTCGCCCCCTCGCCCAGCGCCTTGAGCACCTTGCGGTAGCTCTGCTCCAGGCCGGTCCAGTCCTTCTTGGCGCCGCGCAGCGCGGCGAGGCCCTCGAGCGCCGCCGCGTGCGACGGGTCGTGCTCCAGCGCCTGCTCGTAGTAGTCGATCGCCTCCTCCGGCCGGTTGAGGTGGATCTCGCAGAGCTGCGCCGCCGTCGCGTAGTACCGCGAGAGCTGGGCCTTGTCGTCGACCAGGTCGGCGAACTTCAGGATGATCTCGACCAGCCGGCTCCAGTCCTTCTCGTCGGAGTAGAGCTGCATCAGCCGCATGAGAATCCGCCGCTCGGCGGGGCGCAGGTCGAGCGCCGCGACGAATGACCGCGCCGCCTTGGCCTTGTCGCCGAGGCGCGTCGCGAGCAGCTCGCCCAGCTCCATGTGCAGCGTGAAGCGCTGCGCGTCGGTCTCGGCCAGCTCGAGCAGCCGGCGCTTGGCGCGCACGACCTCGTCCCAGCGCCCCTCGGCGCCGTGCAGCGTCGCGAGCAGCTCGAAGGTGCGCGCCGAGGTCGGCGCCAGCTCGGCGGCCTCGGTGAGCGACGCGATCGCCCCGGCGTGGTCGCCGCCCCGCCGCGTGGCGTCGCCGCGCTCGTAGAGGGCCGCCGCGCGGGTGGCCTCGTCGAGGTCGGGCCCGTGCGTCTTGAGCAGCGCGTCGTAGCGGGTCTTCGCCTCGTCCCACGCCTCGGCCGCGTAGGTCGCCTTGGCCACCGCGAGCAGCGCGTCGCGGTCGTCGGGCGCCACCTCCGCCGCCGCGCGGAAGGCCTCCAGCGCCCGCGCCGTGTCGCCCGACTTCGCGAGCGACTCGCCGTAGCGCAGGGCCAGCCCGAGGCCCTCGGCGCGCCCGAGGTCCTTCGCCCGGCCGGCGCGACCCGCGAGGTGCTTCGCGGCGTCGGCCCACTGGCCCGCCTCGTAGTGCAGCTCGCCGAGCATCACCGCCGCTTCTTCGTTGGTAGCGTCGAGCAGCACGGCCTTCTCCGCCGCGTCGCGCGCCTTCGCCGGGTCCTTCACGCGGTCGCGGTAGATGCGCGCCACCTGCGCCCAGAGCGACGCCCGCTGGTTGCTCCCCTCGGCCGCCTCGATCTCGCGCTGCAGGAGCTCGATCGCCCCCTGCGAGTCGCCCCGCGAGGCGTACAGCTCGCGCAGCCGCGCGGTCGCCGACGCGCTCTCCGGGTCGACGTCCAGGGCCTGCTTGTAGCGGTCGATCGCGCCGTCGCGGTCGCCCTTGTCTTCGAGCAGCTTGGCCAGCTTGAGGAGCACCTCGACCTTCTCCGTCGGGGTCTTCGCCGCCGTCGCGAGCTTCTCGTAGGCCTCGGTCGCCGCGCGCACGTCGCCCTGCAGGCCCGCCACGCGGGCGTTGAGCTCCAGCGCGGCGTTGTTCGCCGGGTCGAGCTCCAGGGCGCGCTCGAAGCACTTGCCCGCCCGCTCCACGCTCCCGATCGGGTCGAGGAACAACCTTCCCGCGCTCACCAGCAGCTCGGACTTCTTCGCGGTGTCGTCGACCAGCGTCGCGTGGCGCTCGAGCAGCGCGGCGAGCTCCTCCCAGCGGCCGAGCACCCGGTAGAGGCGCCCGAGGCCGCGCAGCGCGAGGTCGTTGGCCGCGTCGATGGCGAGCGCCGCCTCGAAGGAGGTCGCGGCCCGCGCGTGGTCGACGAACTCCTCTTCCACCAGCGCCCCGATGCGCGTGTGCAGCTCGACCTTCTGCCGCGGCGTCGCCACGGCGTCGACCTGCGCCTCGAGCACCTTGAGCAGCCCGTCGCTCTTGCCCTCGCGCGCGTACAGGCGCTCCAGGCCCTTCAGCGCCGCCATGTTGCGCGCGTCGGCGGTGAGCGCCTTCTCGTACCACTCCAGCGCCGTCAGCACGTCGCCGCGCCGGTCTTCGTAGACCTCCGCGATCTCGCAGTAGGTCTCCGCGCGCTTCTCGCCGGTCTCCGCCTCGGCCTTGCGCTCGAGCAGCTTCGCGACGCCCGCCCAGTCCTCCGCGCGCAGCAGCAGCCGCTCCATCACCTGCGACGCCGTCGGGTGCGCCGGATCGTCCGCCAGCACCTTCTCCACCAGCTCGCGGCTCCTGGTGCGCTCGTCGAGCTTCGACTCCGCGAGGTCGGCCGCCTCGGCCCGCAGGTCGCGCGCCTTGGCCGCCTGCGCCTGCGCGTCGGCCCGCTTCAGCAGCGTGCCCACCAGCTCGGGCCACTGCTGCGCCTTGCGGTAGATCGCCCCGGCGCCCTCCAGCGCCTCGTCGCTGCCCGGGTTCGCCGTGATCGCCTGGTTGAAGCAGGCCAGCGCGTAGTCGGTGCGCTTCACCCGGTCGAGGTACCAGCGGCCCGCGCGCAGGTAGAGCGCCACCTGCTCGGCCGCCTCGCGGCCCTTCGCGGTCTCCGAGACCTGCGCGGTCACCTCGTTCCACTTCGCCGTGTCGTCGCCGACGAGGCGCGCGATCTCCGCCGCCAGGTCGTCGTCGGCGGGCGACGCGCTCACCGCCTCGGTGAAGGCCACCAGGGCGTTCTCGGGGTCGTGCAGCTCGCGCTCGTAGTGGCGCCCGAGCTCGGCCCAGAGCCGCGCCTTCTCGGTCGCCAGCGCCTCGGCCTCGATGTCTTCGAGGTAGATCTCCGCCCGCTCCTCGGCGGTCGCCGTCGACCGGCGGATCTCCTTCGCGCGCGCCGCGGCCAGCTCGTCGCCGCCCTCCATCGCCGCGATCGCCTCGTAGGCGGTCTTGGCCGCCGGGAGGTCCTTCACCTCGGCCTCGAGCACCCGCGCCTGGCGGAACCGCAGCGCCTTCTTGGCGCCCGCGTCCTCCGCGGCGTCGGCGACCTCGCCCAGGGCCGCCGCGACCTCGGCCCACGTCGCGCCGTTGCCGCCCGCGGCTTCGAGCGCGAGGGCCTTGTCGTCGTCGGCGGGGGTCTCGGTGAGGGCCGCCTTGCGGGCGGCGAACTCCTCCTTGGTGACCTCGTTGCCGCGCCGCGCCTTCGAGGCCTCGAAGAGCGCCGTGAGGAAGGCGCCCGCGCTCGCGAAGCGGCCGTCGGGGTCCTTCGCGAGGGCCTTGAGGATGACGGCGTCGACCTCCTTGGTGACCCAGCCGCGCGGGGCGACCTTGCTGGGCGCGTCGGGCTCCTGGGTGATGTGGGCGACGACGAGGTCGGCGAGCGAGGTGGCCGCGAAGGGGGGCTTGCCGGTGAGCACCTCGAAGGCCAGGGCGCCGAGGCCGTAGACGTCCGACTTCGCGTCGGCGGCGGTGCCGAAGCGGGCGCGCTCGGGCGCGAGGCCGC
Source organism: Myxococcaceae bacterium (assembly GCA_028287085.1). Lineage (GTDB taxonomy): Bacteria > Myxococcota_A > Polyangia > Polyangiales > SCUS01. Next base: position 2,228 of record JAQBQI010000347.1, on the reverse strand, counting down.
GGGCGCCGCCGAGCAGCACGAGGAAGCTGGCGGCGTCTTGTGCGCCGTGGCGGGCGGAGCCGAGGCGGTCGATGCCGAAGTCGATGAGCACGGCGCCGAGGCCGCCGTCGCGGCGCACGAGCACGACGTGGTCGGTGCGGAGGTCGCCGTGGGCGAGGCCGGCGGCGTGGACGGCGTCGAGGCCCTCGCAGATCGACTGGAAGACCCCGCGGGCTTCGTTGATGTGCATGGCGCCGGCGCGGGCGATGCGGGCCGAGAGCAGCTGCCCGTCGATGTGCTCGGCGGCGACGTAGGGGCGGCCGTCGGGGAGCAGGCCGGCGGCGACGATGCGCTGCACGGCCGGGCTGTGCACCTGACGCAGGGCGCGCTGCGCGAGGAGGAAGCGCTGGAGCGCGCGGCGGTCGCGGGCGCGGCCCTCGCGGAGCACCTTGAAGGTCACCTGGTGGTTGTCGGGTCCGACGGCGAGGTAGACGGTGCCGAAGCCCTCGTCGTGGGTCTTCTTCAGGATCTTGTGGCCCTCGACCATCTGGCCGACGGTGAGGTCGTCGGAGGAGCGGCCGTCGTAGACGGGGCGCAGGCGGGTCTCGGCGGCGCGGTCGGTGAGCACGATGGCGTCGGCGAGGGCCTCGTGGAGGTCGTCGCGGAGGGCGCGCTCGGCGAGGGCGCGGGCGAAGGCCGGGCGGTTGGCCTCGGCGGCGACGTCGTCGGGCTCGAGGCCGAGGAGGTCGCGAGAGAGCTTCTGCATTGCGTCGAGGTCGTAGAGGCGCTCGAGTTCGACGCGCAGGATCTCGACGGGGCCGATGGTTGCCGCGGTAGCCATGACGGGTTCGGTGCTCCTTCGCTCCGCGGGAGTGGTCTGAGGGCGACCGTGATCCCGGAGCCGCTGATTCGGCGCGGATACTACACAAGGCGGCGGGAGAAATACCCAATCCTGGCGGGCGTCCCGGCGCGTAGACTGGGCGGATGTTCGCGCCGCGGCGCCGCGCCCTCGCCCTCGCCCTCGGGCTCTCGGTCGCCCTCGCGGCGGCCGGGGCGCCGGCCAACGGGCGCTTCCCGACCGCGCAGATGGTGCAGCTGAGCACGGGGGCGCACCCCGCCCGCATGGTGCTGCGCACGACCTTCGGGGTGCTCGTCGGCGAGGACGACGGCCGCCGCTGGTCGTGGATGTGCGAGGACGCGTTCGACTACGGCGTGCCCGACGTGTGGGACCCGCCGGTGGCCCTCGGCGCGCCGGGCACCGACGGCGTGCCCCTGCTGCTGGGCATCCCGACGGGTCTGCGGCGCACCTTCGACGCGTGCGGGTCGAGCGCGGTGCCCGAGGTGGGCGGCGACTACACCGCCGACCTGAGCGCGACCGAGGACGGGCGCACCGTGCACTGGGTGGGCTCGTACCTCGACGGCGCGTCGGGGGGATTGATCAACCGGGTGCGCCGCTCGGACGACGGCGGCCGCAGCTTCCGGACGCTGTACGAGGGCGCGGCGGGGGTGTTGTTCCTGACGCTGGAGGCGGCGCCGTCGAACCCGCGGCGGGTGTACCTGACGGCGCGGGCGGAGAACCCCGCGCGCGACCTCCTGTACCGCTCCGACGACGGCGCGATGACGCTGGTGGCGTCGACGCTCGACCTGCGCGGCGGGGTCGAGGGCTGGGTCTCGGGGGTCGATCCCAACGACCCCGAGGTGGTGTACGTGCGCTCCTTCGCGCAGCTGCAGGGCTCGCGCGACCCGGGGGCGACGCTGCTGCTGCGCTCGTCGGACGGGGGCGCGCACTTCGCGGAGCTGACGCGCACGACGGGGGCGATGCGGGGCTTCGCGCTGTCGGGCGACGGCCGCACGGTGTGGGTGGGCGGCCCCGACGACGGGCTGCTGCGCTCGGTCGACGGCGGGGCCTTCGAGCGGGTGTCGTCGGTGCAGGTGCAGTGCCTCCGCTGGCACGCGGGATCGCTCTACGTGTGCGGCAACCACGCGGTCGACGGCTTCAACCTGGCGCGCAGCGACGACGGCGGGCGCACGATGGTTCCGCTGGTGGACTTCCGCACGGTGGGCGCGCCGACCGGGTGCCCCGCGGGGACGGCGGTGCGCGAGCAGTGCGCGCCGACGTGGTCGCGGGTGAGCGCGGGCTTCGGCGAGCTGCCCGACGCGGGCGCGGTGATGGATGCGGGACGCGCCGACGCGGGGGCGGCGATGGTGGGCGACGGCGGCGGGTGCGCGGTGGGCGCGCGCGGGCGGGG
>JAQBQI010000316.1 GCA_028287085.1 Myxococcaceae bacterium | reverse complement strand
AGCTCGCGCCCGTGTACCCGAGGCCGTCGGCGTCGCAGACCTCGCGCCGGGTGAAGCCACCCGCCGCGCAGCGCGCCGCGCCCGCGACGCAGACGCGGTCGACGCAGGTCCCGTCGCGGCACGACTGGGCGGCGCCGCACGGCGACGGCTCGAAGGCGCTGCCGCGGGCGTTGCAGACCTCGCGCGCCCCGCCGTCGGCGCAGCGTCCGGCGCCGGGCGCGCAGACCCGATCGAGGCACCGGCTCTCGGGCCCGCAGAACTGCGCGCCCGTGAGGCAGTCGTTGTCGGCCGCGCACTCGACGCACACGAGCCGGGTCGGCTCGCAGACCAGGCCGAGGTCGCTGCACTGGCGCGACGAGGTGCAGGCCCGCGGCCGCGCGACGCAGCTCCCGAGGCGGCACTGCTCGGTGGGGAGGCAGTCGCCGTCGACGTTGCAGTCGACGCAGAAGCCCAGCGCCACGTCGCACACCTGCGCGGGGCACTGCCGGCTGGAGGTGCACGGCGTCACGGCCACGCAGCGCTGTTGCACGCACGCGGCGGGCGCGCCGGGGCAGTCGGCGCGGGTGCGGCACTGCACGCAGAGGCCGCGGTCGCGGTCGCACACGGCGCCGCCGGGGGCGCACTCGCCGTCCGTGCGACAGGTCGTCGGGGCGGCCGGCGCGTCGACCGGCGCGTCGACCGGCGCGTCGATCGGCGCGGTCGCGGCGTCGGCGGGGGAGTCGGCCGCGAGGTCGGTGCCGGCGTCGCCGGGCGTCGAGGTGTTGGTGCTGGTGCACCCCGCCGCGACGGCCAGGCCGAAGGCCGCCAGCCACGACGCGAAGCGCCGCGGACCGGCCGGAGCGCTCAAGGAAATCCTCCCCACGTGATTCATGCAACTCACCCCGCGCGCAGAGCCAATGACGGCGCCGGATGGTCCCCGTCGACCACAGGGTCCCGTCCGCCGCGGGGGCGAGTGTGCCCGCGCGCCGACGGGACGTCCACGATACGTCGGGTCGGAGGGTCAGCGCCCCGCGGGGAGGCGCGCGTCGATCCAGCGGTCGACGTCGTCGGCCACCTGCCCGCGCTCGGGCTCTTGCAGCAGGTCGTGCACGAGGCCGCGGTAGAGCAGCAGCGTGCGGTCGTCGCTGCCCGCGCGGCGCACGAGCTCGGCGGTGCCGCGCGGGTCGGTGACGCGGTCGGCGGTGCCGTGCAGCCCGAGCAGCGGCACGTCGAGCGCGCCGGGCCGCCGCCAGATGCGCTCGATGGCGTCGAGCAGCCCGGCGGCGGTGCGCCCGGGGCCCGCGGCCTGGTCGATGAGCGGGTCGAGGCCCATCACCCGCACCACGTCGGGGTCGCGCGAGAAGTCGGCGTTGCGGGTGTCGACCAGCGGGGCGTCGGGCAGCAGCGCCGCCGTCACGGGCGTGGCCGCGACCTCGAAGGCCGAGCGGTCGATGCGCAGCGCCGGCGCGAGCAGGATGAGCCCCGCGAGCGCCGGGCGGCGCTGCATCGCGAAGAGGGTGACGACGGCCCCGCCCGCGCTGTGGCCCATGAGAAAGACCGGCCGCCCCGGCTCGCGCCCGCGCACCCGCTCGAGGAAGACGGCGAGGTCGCCGGTGAGCTCGTCGAAGTCGGGGAGCGTCGAGCGCTCGCCCGCCGAGCGTCCGTGGCCGCGCAGGTCGAAGGCGTAGACCGCGACGCCGCGCGCCGCCTCGCGGCGGGCGAAGGCGTCGTAGCGGCCGCTGTGGCTCCTGAGGCCGTGCACGATCACGAGCGCGGCGCGGGCCCCGGCGGCGGGGCGCCACGACTGCTCGAAGAGGGTGAGGCCGCCGCGGCCCGCGAAGCTGCCGGTGGCGTGGGCGACGCCCGCCGACGCGACCGCGGCGACCGGGCGCAGCGGGACGAAGGTGCGGTGCCCGCACGCGGCGAGCGCGAGGGCGGCGAGGGCGAGCGCGCGGCGCGTCACTGGGCCCCCGTGAGCTCGAGGGCGAGCACGACGCCGACCGAGCGGGTGCCCATGAACTCGCGGTAGACGACGCCGAGGCCGGGGCCGCCGCCGCCGCTCGTGCGCGACCAGTAGCGGCGCTGGCGGCCGAGGCGCACCAGCAGGCCCGCGTCGACCTCGTCGCCGAGCGGGAGCCACGAGGATCCGTCGCGCCGCTCGGGGGCGCCCGCGACGAAGGCGATGCCGGCGTGCGCCTGCAACCGCACGGGTCCGAGGTCGCACGCCACCATCAGCTGCACCGGGAAGCGCGCCGCGAGGGGGACGCTCCCGACGACGCCGTCGAAGCCCGCGCCGGCGTGTAGCGCGACGACCCCAGCGGCGCCCCAGCGCAGGCCCGCGCCGAGCACGTGGGCGGTGAGCCCGTAGACGGCGCCGGTGTCGCTGCCGCCGACCTCGCCGTCGAGGCCGCCGACGTAGCCGACGGTGCGTCCGAGCAGCACCCGCGTGCGCAGGGCGAAGCCGCCGAGGTTGGCGAGGCCGGCCGCGCGGTCGGGGTCGAGCACGCGGGCGTAGCGGGCCTGGAGGGAGAAATCGAGCACGTGGGCGGGGCCCTCGGGGGCGAGCTCGTCGGGCCGGGCGTAGGCGGCGCGCTGCGCGGCGGCGGGGCGCGCGTAGAGCGCGGTCAGCGCCGCGAGGGCGAGCGCGGGGAGGGGGGCGGGGCGCATCGCGGCGCACCGTACGCGAGGACGCGCGCGCGGGCGACGGTCAGGGGCCGGCGTCGGCGGTGGCGCACTGGACGGCGGCCACGCTCTCGGCCTGGCACGACGTGGTCGTCGGGCGGTTGCTGGTCGACGAACAGGTGTAGGTCGCCGTCCCGTAGCAGTTCGTGGCGGCGCTGAACTGCGCCGAGCACTGCGGGATGCTCGTGGCCGCCGCCTGGCAGGTCGACACGCAGTCGCCCATCTGGAAGGCCGAGCAGTTCGCCCGCGCCTGGGCGGCGCAGGCCTCGTTGCAAGCGTTGCTGCCCGTGGCGACGCCGCTGTCGGGGTCGCCGCTCGTGCCCGCGTTGTTCGTCGCGGTGCCGCAGCCCGCGAGCGCCATCATCCCGATCGCCAGTGCCCATCGCATCGTCATCGCGCGTTCTCCCGCTGTGTCATCCGCTCCACGCTACGCGAGGCCGCCGCGTGCTCGCCACCGCGATCTTCGCGCTCGACGAGGGCCTCGACACGGCGACGGACTCTCCCAACATGGGGGCCTCGCGGGGCGCCCGACCTTGAAGGGCGGGCGTCCCATTACCCCACATCGATCATCGGAAGAGGACGTCAAGCCATGGGTATCAGCAAGGCCAGCGCGCAGTGGAGCGGCGGGTTCAAGACCGGCACCGGCACGATGAAGCCGGCGCACGCCGAGGCGGCCAATTTCTCGGTCTCGTCGCGCTTCGAGGGCCAGCAGGGCAGCAACCCCGAGGAGCTCATCGGCGCGGCCCTCGCGGGCTGCTTCTCGATGGCCCTGACGGTGGGACTGGAGAAGGCCGGGCTCGCGCCGCAGGGGGTGCGCACCGAGGCCGAGGTGAAGCTCGAGAAGCAGGGCGAGGGCTTCGCCATCACGGGCATCGCCCTCACCACCACGGCCACGGTGCCGGGCGTCGACGACGCGAAGTTCCAGGCGATCGCGGAGGAGACCAAGAAGGGCTGCCCCGTCTCGAAGGCCCTCGGCGCGGTGCCCATCACGCTCAAGGCCAGCCTCGGCTGAGCCTCCTCCCCCTCAGTCGTCGATGCGGCCGAGCGAGAAGCGGCAGAGCGAGAGGTAGCGCTGCGTGAAGGCCAGCACGCTCGCCGAGAGGTAGCGGTCGTAGGTGGCGAAGAGCGCGTCGCCGAACTCCGCGCGCACGTGCGCCTCGTTGGCCCGCAGCCGCGCGCGCCACGCCTCGCAGGTGCGGCGGTAGTCGTCGCGGCCGGTCTTGAGGGCGAGCACCTCCCAGGTGCCGGCCACGGCCACGACGAGGTCCTCGAGGCGCGGGGCGAGGCTGCCGGGGAAGATGGTGCGGGTGGTCCAGCCGATCTCGCGGAGGTCGGCGGGCGTCGCGGGGGCCTGGTCGCGCACGATGGTCTGGAGCCCGAAGCGCGCCCCCGGCCGGCAGAACGAGCGCGCGCGGCGGAAGTACTCGCGGTAGCGCTCGATGGCCTCGCCCGCCTTCGCCTGCTCGGGCGAGACGACGTGCTCCAGCATGCCGATGGAGATGACCGCGTCGAAGGGGCGCGCGGGCGCGTAGTCGGCGTACGAGACGCAGTCGGCGGTGACGCCGGGGCGGTCGCGGCGGCGGATCTCGGTGATCTGCGCGGGCGACAGCGTGATGCCGTGGCCCTGCGCGCCGCGCGCGGCGAGGTAGTCGAGGTTCGCGCCCCAGCCGCAGCCGATGTCGAGCACGGCGTCGCCGGGGCGCACGCCCGCCGCGTCGTGCAGGAAGGCGAGCTTGCGGGTCTGCGCGTCCTCGAGGGCCTCGTCGCCCTCGAACATCGCGGCCGTGTAGCTCATGTCCCGGTCGAGCCAGAGCCGGAAGAAGTCGTTGCCCACGTCGTAGCTGACCTGGATGTCCTGCGAAGTCGCGCCCATGGAGTGTCCCGCCCGTCGGTGGAAGAGGTGAGTGGCGCGGAGGGGGCCCTGCTGCCCCGCCGCGTGCGACCGACGGTGCAAGGCGCACTCCACCGCCGCCGCGCGCGCGGGGCGCGTCGTCGGGCGCCGCGGCCGTCCGCGCGGTTCGGACGTCGCCCGCGCAGGTTGCGCAGTTCCCCGCGCAACCCGCCGTCGATTCGAGCCGCGCAACACGGTATGCCTCTGCGGCCGCGCCGCACTCCACCCGATGCCGAGCCTGCTCCACCTCTTCGCGCTGACCGCCGCCGCCTTCGTCGGCGGACACGTCGTCATCCTCGGCGCCGGCGCCGCGCTCGGGCTCGTCCGCCCGCGGGCGCGGCCCGGCGCGCGGGACCTGCGCTACGCCGCGGAGTTCGTCGGCGCCGAGGCCCTCATGCTCGCCGCCGCGCTGCGCCTCGGGGTCGTGCGCCTCGACGACTTCTCGGCGCCCCGCACGCTCGCGACCCTCGCGGCGGGCTTCGTCTGGTGGGAGGCGTGGTTCTACCTCGGGCACCGCGCGCTCCACACGCGCTGGCTCTACGCGATCCACCGGCCGCACCACGCGTCGCCGGGCGTGCACCCGTCGCTGTGCTTCAGCGCGCTCGAGACCGTCGCGCTCTCGGCCGGCTTCTACGTGCCGCTCGCGCTCGCCTCGCGCCTCTTCCACGCCGTCTCGGCCGCGACCCTCGCGCTGGTCTTCGCGGGCGCCTACGCGCTCAACGTCGCTTCGCACCTCGACGCGCGCCCCGTCGCCGCGCGCTGGCGCCTCCCGCTCGGCCCGGCGCGCCGCCACGCGGAACACCACGCGGGCCGCCGCGGCAACTACGGGCTCAACACCCCGTGGCTCGACCGCCTCTTCGGCACCGAGCTGTAGTCCCTCTCGACCGGGGGGACCTGCTGGGTTCGGCAGCGACGCTCGCCGATGGGTCACGCACCCGTCTGACGTGCGGGCCCCGCGAGCGCGGCGAGAGAGAAAAACCGCAA
>JAQBQI010000282.1 GCA_028287085.1 Myxococcaceae bacterium | reverse complement strand
GGAGAGGCCCGCGCAGTTTCCGCTCGGGGTGATGGCCGGCGACGCCGCGGCCGACTCGCTGATCTTCTGGACGAAGTACGAGGGCTCCGCGCCGCTCGTGCTGCGCGTGCTCGAGATGGACGGCGGGCGGGTCGCCGCGCTGCGCTTCGACGGCCGCGTGACGCCGTCGGCCGCGGGGGTCGTGCGGGCCGTCGTCACGGGTCTGCGCCCCGGCCGGCAGCACCGCTACGCCTTCCTCGTGGCGCCCGGCGGCGAGCCCGACGGGCGCAGCCTCGTCGGCCGCGCGCGCACGGCCATCGCCGACGACTCGCGCGCGCCGATCGTCTTCGCGGGCACCTCGTGCACCAACCAGAACCACCGGCCCTTCCCCGCGCTGGTGCACGCCGGGGCGCGCGACGACCTGGACTTCTTCATCCACGCCGGCGACCACGTCTACACCGACCACGGCGCGCCCTCCGAGACCCTCGGCGACTACCGGGAGAAGTACGCCGCGAACTGGTCGTCGGCGGGGCTGCGCGCGCTGCACCGCTCGACCGGGATGTACCTCACCTGGGACGACCACGAGGTGCGCAACAACTGGGACCCGGAGACCTTCCCCCGGGCGCGCCTCGCCTCCGCGCGGCAGGCCTTCTTCGAGCACCGCGCGACGCGCCGCGACGCCGCCGCGCCCGACCGCATCTGGCGCAGCTTCCGCTGGGGACACACCGCCGAGGTCTTCATCCTCGACTGCCGCAGCGAGCGGCGGCCCTCCACGCGCTCGCTCACCCCCGCGCGCGACTCGGTCTACATCTCGCGCGCGCAGATGGACTGGCTCAAGGCCGGCCTCCGCGCGTCGCCCGCGGTGTTCAAGTTCATCGTGAACTCGGTGCCCATCTACGGCCGCCCCGGCGGCCTCGATTCCGACAACTGGATCGCGTACCCCTCGCAGCGCCGGGAGATCCTCGGGCACATCGCCAACAACAACCTCCGCGGGGTGGTGTGGCTCTCCGGGGACATCCACGTCGGCGGCGTCGTCCGCATGGAGAGCTCAGGGCCGTGGAGCGACGGGTGGGAGGTCATCATGGGCCCCGGCGGCGCCGACCGCCGCGACCTGCCCGACCCCGACCGCTCGCGCTGGCCGGTCTACGTCGCCGACCGGCACAACTACACGCTCTTCCGCGCCGACCCGACCGATCGCAGCCTCGCGGTGGAGTTCGTCGACGGCGGCGGGTCGCGCATCCCCGGCAGCCAGTGGACGCACCGGTTTTGAGCGCTGTCGCTTCGACACCACTCGGATGGGGTGCAGCCCTCCGCGTCGCTGGGGTTCGGGCGTTGGCCCTCACCGCAGGCAATAACAGGTCGGCGCCCCGGGCATCGCCCGGGGCTGTCGAACGGGGACGCCGATTCGTTCCAGGCCTCGCGGCGTCGATCGAACCTTCTGGAAGGTCGATCGAGCTTCGGTCCGACAGCCCCGGGCGATGCCCGGGGCGCCGACCTGTTATTGCCTGGGGTGAGGGCCAACGCCCGAACCCCAGCGACGCGAAGGGTTGTGCCGCCGTCGAGATGGGTAGAAGGGAAAGGTCTTGAGCGCACCGCGCGCGATGGTGCGACTCGCGGCGGGGGCGATGCTCCTCGCGGCCTGCGCCCACCAGGAGGAGCCCCCGCGCGAGCCCGCCGACGCCACGCCGATCGACGCGCCCGCCGCCGACGAGGGCGTCGACGCCGTCGCAAGCGAGCGCCCCTCCGACCGCCCACCGACCGCCGATGAAGCGCTCCCTCTCGATGTCGTCGACGTGCCCCGCCTGCTCGACGCGCCGCCTGTCTCCGACGTGCCCGACGTCGTCTCCCCGCCCGACGTACCCGCCGCGCCGACCAACCTCCCGCGTCGCTCGGTCGGCATCTGGTACAGCACCTGGTACGCGCAGCTGGGCCACTACCTCTGGATCCGCGGCCACGGCGTCGGCTCCGACCGGCAGCTGCTCGCCGACGTGAACGGCGACGGCCGCGCCGACGCCGTCGTCTACGTCGCGGGCACCGGCTCGTGGTACGCGGCGCTCTCCCACGGCGACGGCTTCGGGGGCTACTCCCTCTGGATCCGCGGCCACGGCATCGGCTCCAATCGACAGTATCTCGCCGACGTGAACGGCGACGGCCGCGCCGACGCCGTCGCGTACTTCGCCAACAGCGGCACCTGGTACGTCGGCCCCTCGACCGGCACCGCCTTCGCCCCCTACGGCACCTGGATCGCCGGCCACGGCATCGGCTCCACGACGCAGCTCCTGGGCGACGTGAACGGCGACGGACGCGCCGACGCCATCGCGTACTTCGCCAACACCGGCACCTGGTACGTCGCGCCCTCCACGGGTGGTTCCTTCGCCCCCTACGGCACCTGGATCGCGGGCCACGGCATCGGCTCGACCCGGCAGTTTCTCGGCGACGTGAACGGCGACGGGCGGGCCGACGCCGTGGTGTTCTTCGCCGACGGGCGCTGGTACATGGCCCCCTCGACGGGCGGCTCGTTCGCGCCCTACGGACCGCCCGCGGCGGGGCACGGCGTGGGGTCGACCGAGCAGCTCCTCGCCGACGTCGACGGCGACCACCGCGCCGACGCCGTCGTCTTCTACGCGTCGACCGGCCAGTGGTACGCCGCGCGCTCGAACGGCGGGAGCTTCGCCGTGCCCGCGCCCGGCGCCACCTGGGTGGTGGAGCACGGCGCCGTCGGACCCAACGGGCACGGCGCCCGCGCCGACGCGGCGCTCCTCGGCGACGTCTACGGGCGGGGCGTCGCCTCGCCGGTGATCTTCACCGCGGCCGAGGGGGCCTGGCGCGCGCTGCCGGCCGAGCGGGTGTTCAAGCCCAACATGCTCAACACCTGGGAGGCGTGGAACCTCCGGTACCTCCCGCGCACCCTCGGCGCGTACCGCACCTACGACAGCGGCGAGGCCGCGGTGATCGACGAGCACCTCGGGATGCTCGGCCGGGCGGGCGTCGACTTCCTGCTCCTCGACGAGACCAACTCCCTCGACGTCGACGGCGGGTACATCAAGGCCCGCGCCCTCGCGGTGTGCGCGCGCATCGCCGCCCGCCGCGCGGCCGACCCCGCCACGCCGCGCTACGCGCTCGGCGTCGGGGCGATCCAGTACACGCACGACCCGGCCTCGCTCGAGGCCGAGGCGGGCGCCGTGTGGGCGGAGTTCGTCCAGGGGGCGGCGTGCGGCGGGGCGGCCAACCACGCTTACTTGAACGGTAAGCCGCTGCTGGTCGTCTACGCCGAGCTCGGCGACCGACGGCGCTGGGAGGCCTGGGCGGGCGACAAGTCGCGCAGCGCGCGCTTCACCGTGCGCTGGATGCAGGGGATCCTCGGCACCGCGGGCGCGGGGCAGTGCCAGTTTCCTGGCGGCGCCAATCCCGGCGGGCCGATTCCGACGGCCGACCGGGGGCTGTACTTCGGCTGGGGCGTCTTGAACGGGACGCTTTCCAACGCGACCACGATGGTGGTGATGCCCGGCTGGAACAACCACCGCGGCTGTCGCGTCGGCCGCGACGGCGGCGCGTTCTATCGCGCCCAGGGCTGGGACCCGACGCTGCGGTCGGACCCGGAGGTGGCGGTGATCAACTCGTTCAACGAGTACGCCGAGGAGACCGCCGTGGCGCCGACGGACACGAGCGCGGTCGCCGCCCCCACCGAGGCCTGGAGCGACCCCGACCTCTACTGGAACCTCACGGTCTCGTACTGCGCCCGTCGGGGGCGTTGATCGCGCCGCGCGGGGGATCGGGTACAACTCGGACGGTGGGGGAGTACGCCCCGACGCGGGACCAGCCCGCGAGCGCCGCGAGACGCAGGCCCACGCCTTCGAGCCCTGCGAGGTGCTCGACCGCCCGTGACGTGGCGGTGGCGCAGGGCGACGCCGACCTACTTCCGCGGCTTCGCGGCGGGCCCGGGCGCGCGCTGCGGGTACGGCGTCTCGCCCTTCTTCAGCATCTCCACGAAGGCGGCGATCTTCTTCGCGCGCCCGGCCTCGGTCTTCAGCGCGAGCGTGCGGTACGTCAGCGCGAAGCGGTTCTGCGACGAGAGCGTGGCGTAGGTCGCCGCCGCCGCGGGCTCGGCCCCGATGGCGGCGAGCAGGTCGGCCGGGGCCTCGCTCTTCGCGATGCGGTAGGCCCGGGCCCAGCGGCCGTCGGCCTTCGCCGCCTCGACGTGCGCGAGCCCCGACGGCTGCATCCTCCCCGCGGCGGTCAGGCGCTCGACGTTCGCGACGTTGATCTGGCTCCAGACGCTCTTCTTCCCGCGCGGGCAGTAGCGCTGGAGGAAGCTCTCCTCGTCGAGGCCCTTCCGCACCGCGTCGATCCACCCCCAGCAGAGGCAGACGTCGATCGCCTGCACCGGCGTGATCGAGGCCCGGCCGGAGCGCACCTTGAAGATGCGGATCCACACCTCGGTCTCGGTGCTCCGGTGCTCGGCGAGCCAGCGGGCGAAGCTCTCCTCGTCGACGAACTCGCGCACCTTCTTCGGGTCGACCAGCACCGCTGCCATGGCGCACGCTACCCCGTCCGCGGGGCCGGCGGTCGCCTCCCCGCTCCGGGCGCCGTCACCAGGCCCAGAGGGTCGCCAGGGCGAGCTCGATGGCGTCGAAGGGCTCGGCGCGGACGACGGCGTCGCCGCTCGCGCTCATCACCAGCAGCCACCCATCCGGCGTGCGCCGGAACACCTCGATGCCCTGCGCCTCGGGGTCGACCATCCAGGCGTGCCCGACGCCGTGGCGGAAGTACATCGGCATCTTCTTGAAGCGGTCGTGGCGCTGCGTCGACGGCGACCGCACCTCGCACACCCAGTCGGGCACGACGTCGATCGTCGCGGTGGCGGGCATCGTCGGGAGGCGCTCGCGGCGCCACCCGGCGAGGTCGGGCACGACCAGGTCGGGGCGCGCGCCGAGGCTCAGCTCGGGCTCCGGGAGGATGATCCAGCCGCCCGGCCCGCCGCGGCCCCAGCGGAACGGGGGCGAGAGCGACTGGTCGACGACGGAGGCCGCGCTCGCGTGACGCGGCGCCGGGCGGGGCATGGTGGAGAGCTCGCCGTCGATGATCTCGGCGACGACGTTCTCCGGGGCGTTGCGCCAGGCGTCGACGACCTCGGCGGGGAGGTTGGGGTACTCCGGGTCGATGACTCTCGGGGAGTCGGACGCCATGGGCGACGGTATCACGCGGCCCGGCGCCGCCCGATCGACGCGTCCGTCGGGCGATGGTCCCGCGGGAGTAACCAATGGGTCCCGACCGGGCTGCGGGTCAACGCGTTGGGCTCGGGGGTGGTCGCGACCGGGGCTGACGGTCTCCGCGCTGTCATGGGGCGGGGTCACCACCACGGCGCACCCTCTGTCGCGAACGTCGCGGGGTGGTCGGCACCACCCCCACCGCGCAACCGGCAAGGCTGCGCGGTGGGCGTGCGCGCACGCGAGCCCCACCCTGTCGCCCGCCGCCCCAACGGTCGGCCACCGCGCGATGCCGTTCGCGCGCGTCCCGCGCCATGGAACGGCCGCTGCAACGCTGCGCTCCGTGGACAGAGGAGCCGGCGCCATGAAGACCCTTTTGACGACCTCCGCGGCGGTGGTGCTGGCGCTCGCGACCTGCCTCGGTGGCTGCCAGGACGACAAGCACGAGGGCCCGATCGAGCACAACGCCGAGGAGACGGTCGCGGCCGCGGGCCGCACGCTGCAGGCCACCGGGCAGGCGCTGGAGCGCGCCGCCCCGGTGGTCGAGCGGGTGGGCGAGCGCCTCGGCGAAGGGGTGCGCGTCGTGGCCGACGCGGCGGTGCAGGCCGCGCGCGAGGCCGCGCCGGTGATCGAGCGCGCGAGCG
>JAQBQI010000261.1 GCA_028287085.1 Myxococcaceae bacterium | reverse complement strand
CGTCGTGGCGCCCGCGGCCGCGGCGGACGAGTCGGTCGGCCGTAGCGGCGTCGAGCTCGACGCCATGCTGGGGCGGCTCGGCGACGGCTCGGGTCGCGACCGGCGCGCGGCCGCCGACGAGGTCGTCCGCTCGCTCGAGCGCGAGGACATCCCGGCGATCCGCCAGCGGCTGCTCGCGCCGTGGCGCGTCGAGGTCGACCCGCTGCGCTTCAAGATCGTGCGGCTCATCCGCGCGGCCACCGACGGGCGCGAGAACGCCGAGTACGACCTGCTCGCGCTGATGCTCGCGGCGCCCCGCTCGGCCGACCTCAACGGCGCCGTCGAGCGCGTCGTGCTCGCGCGCGCCCTCGGGGCGATGGCCTCGGCCGACGCCGGCCGCGCCCTCGTCGCCTTCGCCCCGATGCACGGCGCGATCTTCCGCCAGGAGGTGGGGCGCATCATCCGGGGGCAGCTCAAGGACTACGCGCTGCCCGCGCTCATCGAGCTGCGCAACCCGTCGGAGATGATGCGGGTGTTCCTGCGGCAGACGCGCGAGGCGCTGCGCAAGGTGACGCCCGGCGAGGCCGTGCAGCAGCACGACAACGCCCTGCTCGCGGAGATCGTGCGGGCCTACGGGTCGATCCGCCAGCCCGACGCGATGCAGGTGGTGGTGAGCTTCGTCAACAGCGACCGCGCGCAGGTGCGCGAGGCGGCGCGCTGGGCCGTCACGCAGTACGGGCGCGAGTCGATCAACGCGCTGCGCTCGGCCTACGAGATGTACGAGGGCCACGACGCCGACGCCGCCTGGGGCTGGGAGCGCACCGCCCAGGAGCTGTACCTCGCCAACGACCGGCGCCGCATGGCGGAGGTCACGCAGCGCCTCGACGCGGGCCTCGCCGCGGGCCGGGCGGGCCGCGGCGCCGAGATGCTCGGGCACTTCCGCTGGGTGCTCGCGCGGCACCCCGACTTCCAGCGCCGCGGCGAGATGGTCGAGCCGCTCATCCGCTACGCGCGCGAGCTGGAGTCGGAGGACGCCGGGCGCGCCGAGACCGCGTGGCGCCTCGCGCTGTGGGTCGAGCCCGAGGGGGCGCACGCGCGGGAGATCCGGGCCGAGGTGCTCTTCCTCGAGGCCGAGATCGCGATGCACCGCGGCGTCGCCGACCCCGAGCTGTACGACGCCGTGCTGCGGGTCGATCCGTCGCACGCGCGGGCGCGGGCGCAGCGCTCGGTGGTGGCGCAGGACGAGCTTCTGCGGGCGCGGCGGCACCGCCGGACGCTGGGCGCGCTCGGGCTGCTGGGCGTGGCGCTGGGCACGCTCTGGCTGCTGGTGCGGCGGCCCCCGCGGCGCGTCGCCCGGGCGCCGAAGGGCGCGGCGGCGGCGTAGGCCGGTCGTCGCGAGGGCCATGGGCCCCGCGGCGGCGCGATGGGCGATAGTCTCCGGCCACGATGACGTGGCGACTCGCGGTGATGGGGTGTCTCGCCTACGGGCTAGACGCGTGCTCGGCCGACCCGATGATCGAGGACGGGCAGCGCGCCGCCGAGGCCGTCGCGATGGCGTCGGAGATCGTCGGGCTGGCGCAGGCCTTCGCGCCGTCGCTGGAGGGCGTCACCACGAACGCGATGGCCGCCGAGCGGGCGGCCGCGGTCGCGCAGGCGGCCTTCCTGCCGGCGGGCTGCGCGCGGGTGCAGATTCGCGACAACGCGGTGCGGGTGAGCTTCGACTCGGAGTGCGAGGGGCCCTACGGGACGCGCTATCTCTCCGGCTCGCTCGTCGCGACGGTGGCGCTGCGCAGCGCGCAGGTCGAGGTGGCCCTCTCGGGCGAGGCGCGCACGCGGCACTCCACCCTGCGCCCCGCGGTGAACGTCACGATGTTCCCGGCGGGCGGGGCCATCCAGGCCGACTACGCGGGCAACTTCACGGGCGTGGGCGCGCGCGGCACCGCGGTGAGCTTCGACGGGCGCGGCTCGGCGAGCCTCGGGGTCGACTGCGTGCAGCTCAACGGCACGGCCGCCGTCACCGCGGGTTCGGAGCCGTGGACGGTCATCATCGCGGGCTACACCCGCTGCCTGGGGGGCTGCCCGATGAGCGGCGGCAGCCTCCTCGTGAGCCGGGCGGCGGGCACCCAGACGCGCGTCGAGCTGGGCGGCGGAGCGAACGTCTCCGTGACGGCCGGGACGGGGCGCGCCGAGGCGGCCACGGTGCCCTGCGGCGGCTGACGCAGCGCGGCGGCGCATATCGGGCCGACGGCCCCGCGCACCTGTGTTACCCCGTCGCTCCATGAGCTCGGACCTCACGTCGCTTCGTGCCGAAATCATCCACTCGCTCGAGCACACGCTCGACGCGGTGCTCCCCTGGTTCGTGTCGCAGATGCCCGCGGCGTACTTCGCCGACACGCCCGCGGCCGAGCGCCTCGCGCACCTGCGGGCCATCCTCGCGGCGCGCGCCTCGGGCCTGTCGCCGCGCATCACGCTCCACTCCGAAGACCGCGCCCGCTGGACCTTCCTCATGGACGGCGACCGGCCCGGGATGTTGAAGGAGATCCTCGACCAGCTGCCGGCCGAGGCGCCGCTGCGGCAGGTGAAGGTGCACACCAGCGCCGACGGGCAGCTCGCCATCGACACCATCGTGCTCGGCGACGTGCCGCGCTTCGACCCGAGCGAGGAGGCGGCCCAGTCGCGGCTCGACGCCATCCTCGCGCTCGTCGGCGAGGCCGGCGGCGACCCCGCGCTGGTGCGCGACTTCCTGCTGCGCTCGTCGGCCGACTTCGTGCGCTCGGCCACGGCGCTGCGGGCCATCCGCTGCGCCGGCCGCTACGCCGCCGTGCGCGGCACCGAGGACACCCTGGTGCAGCTCGAGCCCGAGGACGACCCGAGCTCGTCGCGCGTCGTGATCACCGTCGGCAACGCCACGCCGCGGCGCATGTTCGAGCGCTGCGCCGACCTCATCGGCAGCCACGGGGTGAACATCCACCGCGCCTTCGTCGACGTCGTCGAGGACCCCGGCCACGGCTACGTCACGCTCTTCAGCTACCTCGTGCGCGGCCCCGACGGGAAGGCGCTCGACGAGTCGTCGCCCGTCTGGCGCGCCCTCGCCCCCTCGCTCGCCCGCGCCAAGTGGATCACCGACGCCGCCCTCTCGCTCAGCCACAACAACCCCGCGCTCGGGCTCGAGCGCGCCGAGGTGGTCGTCGGCCTCGCGAGCCTCGCGCACCAGCGGCTCACCCGCGAGAACCCGGTGTCCTTCGCGCGCGACCGCGTGCTCACGCTCGCCATCAAGCACCTCGCCCTCGGCGTCGCCGTGGCCGACCTGCTGCACGAGCGCTTCGACCCGGCCGGCGCGCTCTCCGACGAGGCCTACGGGCTGCGCGCGGCGGCGCTGCTCGACCGCATCGAGCACGACGTCGACGGCGACGACGCGCGCCGCGTGCTCAAGACCCTGCTCGACGCCGTCGGCGCCACGCTGCGCACCAACCTCCACCTGGAGAAGCGCTACGGCCTCGCGCTGCGCCTGGAGGGCAGCTTCATCCCGCGCGGCGAGGAGAAGCCCTTCGGCGTGTACTTCGTGCACGGCCAGGGGTGGGACGGCTTCCACCTGCGCTTCCGCGACATCGCGCGCGGCGGCGTGCGGGTGGTGCGGCCGCGCGGGCCCGACCAGCTCGCGGCCGAGGCCGACCGTCTTTACGACGAGGTGTATGGCCTCGCGCAGGCGCAGCAGCTCAAGAACAAGGACATCCCCGAGGGCGGCGCCAAGGCCGTCATCGTGGCCTCGCAGGACGTGCCGCTGACGCGCGCGATCAAGGGCTTCATCGACGGCCTGCTCGACCTGATGGTGCCCGACGAGCGGCACCCGCTGGTCGACCGCCTCGGCCGCCAGGAGACGCTCTACCTCGGGCCCGACGAGAACATCACCCCCGAGCACATCGAGTGGATCGTCGACCGCGCGCGCCGCCGCGGGCACAAGCTCGCCGCGGCCTTCATGAGCTCGAAGCCGGGCGCGGGCATCAACCACAAGGAGTACGGCGTCACCTCGGAGGGCGTCGCGGTGTTCCTCGACGTGGCGCTGCGGGCGGTGGGCATCGACCCCCGCGCGCGCGACTTCACCGTGAAGCTCACGGGCGGCCCCGACGGCGACGTCGCGGGCAACATGCTGAAGATCCTGCACCGCGAGTACGGCGAGCGGGCCAGGGTGGTGGGCATCGCCGACGGGTCGGGCGCGCTCGAAGACCCCGACGGGCTCGACCACGCCGAGCTGCTGCGCCTGGTGCACGCCTCCGAGGCGGTGGGTGCCTTCGATCCGGCGAAGCTGGGGCCGCGGGGCAAGCTGACGCGGGTCGAGGCCCCGGAGGGCGTGCGGATGCGCAACACGCTGCACAACCGGGTGGTGGCCGACGCGTTCGTGCCGTCGGGCGGGCGCCCGCAGACGCTCAACGCCCACAACTGGCACGAGCACCTCCTGCCCGACGGCACGCCGTCGAGCCGGGTGATCGTCGAGGGGGCGAACCTCTTCCTCACCCCGGAGGCCCGCAAGGGGCTGGGCGAGCGCGGCGTGCTGGTGCTCAAGGACAGCAGCGCCAACAAGTGCGGCGTGATCTGCTCGAGCTTCGAGATCGCGGCGGCGCACCTGCTCTCGGAGGAGGAGTTTCTCGAGCACAAGAAGGCCTTCGTCGGCGAGGTCATCGAGCGGCTGCGCGAGCTGGCGCGGCGCGAGGCCGAGCTGCTCTTCCGCGAGCGGGTGCACCACCCCGGGGTGCTGCTGCCCGAGCTCTCGGTGCGGCTCTCGAAGGAGATGAACCGCGCGGCCGACGCGATCGCGCTCTACGTGGAGACCATCGGCGCGGCCGAGCACGCGCTGGGCGACGGGCTCGTGCGCGAGCACCTGCCGCCGACGCTGCGCGCGCTGGGCGAGTCGCGCATCGACGAGCGGCTGCCGGTGGCCTACTGGCGCTCGATCGTGGCCAAGAGCCTGGCGGCGCGCATCGTGTACCGGGAGGGCCTCGACTGGCTCAACCCGCTGCCCGACGGAACCATCGGGGCGATGGCGTTCCAGTGGCTGCGGGCGGAGAACGCGGCGCGGGCGCTGGCGGCGACGATTCGCGGCGGCGGCGACTACGACCACGCGATGGTGGCGGCCGTGGTCGAGCGCGCGGGCGCGCGGCTCGCGCTCGAGGGGTGAACCCCTTCCGCACGGCCTACGGGGTCACGCGGCTCGTCTGGAGCCCGGACGACGCGTGGCTCGCGTACGTGCGCGACGCCGACGAGGCGGTGGTCTGCGTCGAGGCCGAGACGGGCCGCGAGGTCTTCGCCTGGGACCCGCCGCGCTTCTGGCGGGGGGTCTTCGTCGCGGCGGTCTCGGCCGAGGCGCTGCTGGTGGTGACGCGCGCCAAGGACGACGTGCGGGTCTTCGCGGTGGCGGTTCCGGACGGCGGGGTGCTGGCGGAGGCGCGCTTCGACGCGGCGCCGGGGGACCTCGCCGTCGAGGTGTCGGCCGACGGCGCGACCGCGGCGGTGCTCTCGGGCCTCACCAACGACGCGAAGGGCCGCGGCTACGAGCTCACCTGGCTGGACACGCGCTCGCTGACGGTGGTGGGGCGCGGCCCGCTGCGGCCGGCGCAGGGCGACCGGCCGAAGCGCATGGCGCTGCACCCCGACGGGCTGTGGGCGACGTGGCTGACGCCGCAGCAGTCGGCGCGCTACGACGACCGGCGCGAGGTCGAGCGCTTCGACCGCGCGGGCGCGGCGGCGGTGGGCCCGGTGTTCGGCGGGAGCGGCGACCTGAAGGTGCTGCGCTGGGTCGACGCCGACCGGCTGCTGGTGACGATCGACCCCGTCGCGGCGAACCCGAGCGCGGGGTGGACGCGGCTGTTGCTGACCGATCCGTCGCGGGGGCGGGTGCTGTTCGACGGGGAGAAGGAGGCGGGGCGGGTGGGCGTGTCGCTGGTGTACTCGGAGGTCGACGTGCACCCCGAAGACGGCCGCCTGCTGGTGGCGTGGACCGACCGGCTCGCGGAGGTCGACCAGGGCTCGTCGGGCACCGCGACGGTGCTCGGCCGGGACGGCGCGGTGCTGGCCGGGTGGCGCACGCCGACGGCCTTCAGCGGGTGCTACGGCGCGGTGTGGGCGGGCGCCGGCGACGCGGTGATCGAGCTGGTCGCGGAGGGCGAGGAGGCGGTGGCCCTGACGCGGCGCGAGGCCTACGGGGAGGCGCCGACGACGCTGCGGGCGGAGCGCTTGCAGCGGCCGAAGGGCGCGCGGGGATGGGGCGAGAGCGGGCGGGGCGTGACGGGCACGCTGACGCGCAGCCCGCGGGGGCGGTGGGTGGCGGTGACCTGGACGATCGGGCGCTACGCGGCGGGCGAGCAGGTGTCGTGGGTGGCGGCGGAGGGCTGAGCGGCGGTCACGAAGATGCGGGCGGAATCAGGCGCGCGAGTTCTTTGAAGAGCTTGCGATAGGAGGGATCGGGGATCGCGGGGATCGCGTCGGGGGCAGGGAGCGGGAGACGCTTCGTGAGCTGGGCCTGATCGGAGCCCTCCAGGTACTTCGCTCCGAGGAGGTCAGAGACGAGACCCTTGCAGTCGCGCCGGGTCGGTTGCACGTCGGCGACGCCGGGAAAGACGGCTGGTGCGTTGCGCAGAAACCACGCCTCGTACTCGGGATCCGCGACGACCACGGCGATGTCGAGGTGAGGCGCAGCGACGCGAGCACGCTCCAACAACGCAGGGCCGAGACGTGGACCCGAGGTGGGAAGCGCGCACGCCTTGTCGGCATCCAGGAGCACCAGGATCGCGTCGGGTTTCCGACGGAGTGACGCGCGAATCGCGTACTCGATGCCCTGCTGGCGCTCTTCGTCGAAGGGATTCTTCAGCCGGTCGACGCCGACCCGGACCGGGTCGAGCAGCTGATATTCGTGGGAGCGGCCGACGTGGGCGAGCCACCGCTGCATCAGGACGGGCAGCGCGGACACCTCGCCGTGGCCTTCAACGATCGATCCGATCAGCGTTCTCATGGAGAATCGTCAGACCGGTAGCGCGAAGAGGTCGCCGCCGTTGACGAGCGGGGTCTCGTCCGGCCAGAGGGCGTTGATACGCAGGAGCCGCCCGACCGTCTCCGGGGGCTGGAGATCGGCGATGACCTCGGGCGACAGCGCGAAGATCCAGCTGGCGCCGTCGCGGTTCTCGAGGATGCGGATGCGCTCGCCCGTGGCCATCGGGAGGCTGAGCACCTCGGTGCTGTGGGTCGTCAGCAGCACCTGGGTGGGGACGTTGCCTTCGGAGGACGAGGGCGGCTCGGTGACCGCGAGCGCCTGCTCCACGATGGCGAAGAGCGCGCCTACGTTGAGGGCGTCTTCGATCTCGTCGATCGTCACGAGTGAGGCGCTGCGCGGCTGGTGGAGGGCGCAGAGGAGCGCCAGGGCCCGCAGCGTGCCGTCCGACATGGAAGACACCTGGAACACGAAGGACCTGCCCGAGAGGGTCTGATGAAACTGGAGGTGCCGTCGGCCCGCCAGCGTCACGGTGTCGACGGTCTCGACTCCCGGCGTGACGGTGCGAAGCCCGGCGAGGATCGACTCGAAGCGCCGCGGCTCGCGTTCACGAAGCTGGTGCACCACGTCGGCGAGGTTGCGGGCGTCGGGCGTGAGGACGTCGCCGGCCGCGAGCTCGCGACCTTCGACGATGGCCGCGGGCAGCGGTCGACTGGAGCGCATCGAAACGAGCGCGCCACGAATGAGCTGCGGATAAAGCGTCCAGCGACCGGTCGATGCCTGCACGGAGAATGTCCGGTCTGTGCTGGTCACCCCTCGTCCGCTGAACAACGGCAGCGCGAGCGATTCCGCTGGAATGGCGGGGCTCCAACTCACCGCCTCACCGACGAACCGAAGGCTCGATCGGTCGCGGATGAATCCCGGGAGAATCCTTCTTTCCGACGTCACGAGTTCGCGAACGACCGCCCCCGTCCGATCGACCGCGAACCCGTAAACGACGCTGTCGCTCTGGACCGCATCCCACCCCTCAGAAATGTAGTCCATCCCGGCGGCGCTCGGGATGCCCACGTGGCCTCCGTCGTCGCCGGTGACGGCCATCACGTTCAACACGACCGCCACCTCAACGAGCTCATCGTCCGCAGCGAGCCGGTGGCGTAGCGCCTCCATGCCTCCGCGCCGCTCGATCGCGATCGGCAGCGAGTCGGTCAACGCCTCCCGGACGAAGTCGAGCGCGTCGAGCAGCGAGCTCTTGCCCGACGCGTTGCGCCCCACCAGGAAGGTCAAGTCGCTCAGCGGCAGTCGCGCGTCCCGGAAGCTGCGGTAGTTGCGCAGTCGCAGCTCCTTGATGTGCAGTGCGGTCACCGCTCGGCCGCCGTCGCCCCGATGGCGTTGCGCACGAAGAGGTCTTCGAGCGTCTCGCGCTTCGGCGTCACCGCGTGCACCCGCGCCTGGTGCGCCACGGCCAGCGCCAGCACCTCGCCCACCCGGTCTTCGCCCTCCACGCTCAGCAGCACCTTGTCGTGCAGCGTGCCGCGCACCACGCCGCTCAGGCCCGCGAGCGCGGTCGACAGCGCGTCGTCGACCCGCGACAGCTCGACCTCCACCGCGCGAATCTCCCGGCGCAGCAGCTGGTCGAGCGAGCCGTAGGCCGTGAGCTCGCCGCGGTTCACGATCGCCACCCGGTCGCACAACATCTCGACGTCCGACAGGATGTGCGAAGAGAACATCACCGTGCGACCGCGCTGGCGCTCTTCCAGGATGAGGTCGCGCACCTCCTTGCGGCCGATGGGGTCGAGGCCCGTCATGGGCTCGTCGAGGATGAGCAGCTCGGGGTCGCCCATCAGCGCCTGCGCGAGGCCCGCGCGCTGCAACATCCCCTTGGAGAAGCGGCGCAGCGGGCGGTCCATCACCGAGCCGAGGCCCACGCGGCGGAGGATGGCCTTCGTCGCGACGTCGCGGTCGTGACCCGACATGCCGACGAGTCGACCGCAGAGGTCCATGATCTCGCGGGGCGTGAGGTATTGATACAGATAGGGACTCTCCGGGAGGAAGCCCACCCGGCGGCGCGCCGCGGGGTCAGTCACCGGGAGTCCGAAGAGGCGCACTTCGCCCTTCGTCGGGAAGATCAACCCCAACAAGGTCTTGATCGTCGTGGTCTTGCCCGCCCCGTTGGGGCCGAGGAAGCCGAAGATCTCGCCCGCCCGCACCTCGAAGGAGATGCCGCGCACGGCCTCCACCATCTTGTGGATCTTCTCCCCCCACGGGACCTTCGCGGTCGTGCGTTCGAGCCAGGTGGGGGGCTCCCCCGGCAGGCGCGGCGCCGTGCGGATGAAGCCCGTCGAGAAGACCTTGATGAGGTTCTTCACCTCGACCACCGCGGGCGCTTCGGTCACAGCCGCACCGCCCGCTCGCCGAGCGCCCACGCGGCGTGGCGGCGCACCTGCTCGACCACCACGCCCGCGTCGTCGTCGGACATCGACGGGTGCAGCGGCAGCGCGACGCCGCCGTCGACCACCGCGTCGGCCACCGGGAAGCGCCGCACGTTGTTGACCCCCAGCGCCGCGAACTGCGGCAATCGATGCAGGGCGTACGACAGGATTCCCGCCTCGACGCCGCCCTCGCGCAGCGCCGCCACCAGCGCGTCGCGCGCCGCCCGCCGGTCGCCCGCGAAGGGCCCGCTCGTGGGGGCCGGCAGCACGAAGCCCAGGGTCTGGTGGTTGATGGTCGAGCCCTCGGGCGACGACTGCCACGCGAGCGACAGCGACTCGCGGATGGTCGCGGCCAGCGCGCGGCGGCGCGACAACATCTCGTCGAGCTTCGCCATCTGCAGCGCCCCGAGCGCGGCGTGCAGCTCGCTCAGGCGCGCGTTGGGGCCCGCGCCGACGAAGACGCCCACCGAGCGCTGGCCGTGGTTGCGCAGCGCGGTGAGGCGCTCGGCGCGGGCGGCGTCGCGGGTGACGACCATGCCGCCCTCCCCCGTCGTGACGACCTTGCGTGGGTGGAAGGAGAAGGTTCCGACGTCGCCGAGCGTGCCGCAGGGGTGGCCGCGGAGGGTCGAGCCGATGGCGCAGGCGGCGTCTTCGATGAGGTCGAGGTCGGAGGCCAGGGCGCGCAGCGCGGGCACCTCGGCGGGCACGCCGAACTGGTCGACCGCGATGATCGCGCGGGTGCGCGGCGTGAGGGCGCGGGCGACCTCGGCGGGGGAGAGGTTCCAGGTGGCGGGGTCGACGTCGACGAGGACGGCGTCGGCGTGGCGGAGCAGCACGGCGTTGCCCGGCGACGGCCAGGTGAGCGCGGGCACGATGACCTCGTCGCCCGCCGCCACGCCGCCCGGCGTGGTGGCGAGGCAGAGCTCGAGGGCGGTGGTTCCGCTGGAGACGGCGAGGCAGTGGAGGGCGGGCGCCGGGGGCGCGCCGAGCCCGTGCAGGTGGTCGCGCACGGCGGCCTCGAAGGCGGCGACGCGGGCGCCCTGGATCAGCATGCCCGAGGCGAGCACCTCGGTCAGCGCCTGAGCCTCGACGTCGGAGAAGTACGGTCGGCTGAGTCGGATCACGGTGGTTGCGGCGGAGTGTAACCGAAGGCGCGCGCGCGTTGGGCGGGGCGACGGGGCCGCCTCCGGTGGTAGCGTCGCGCCGACGTCGTGCGTAGCCCATCGGTCGTGTTCGCGAGCGCGCTCCTCGTCGCCCCCGCGGCCGCCGCGTACCCCCAATGGACCCTCGGGTTGACCCTCGGCGCGGGCGCCCGCCTCGCGCCGCCCGCCGACCGCGAGGTGCTCGTCGTCGCCGCCCTGCGCGGCGAGGCGACCTTCGGCCCGCGGACTCCGTACGCCTGGCGCGCGGGCCTTTTCGGCGCGGTCGGGACGACGGACTTCGTCACGCTCGACCTCGCGGCCGGGGCGATCTTACACATCCCGGTAAGCGCGAGCCTGCCGCTGCTGCTGTCGGCGGGGGCGGTGGCCGACGCGGCCCCGACGCCGGGGCGCCTCGGG
Source organism: Myxococcaceae bacterium (assembly GCA_028287085.1). GTDB lineage: Bacteria > Myxococcota_A > Polyangia > Polyangiales > SCUS01. Next base: position 1,189 of record JAQBQI010000261.1, on the reverse strand, counting down.
GTGCTGGGGCGGCTCTGGTGGGGGTCGCGCAGCCTCAACTACCACTCGAGCTACGGGATGGCGGCGGGGCTCTGGGTGGAGGGCAGGTATCGCCCCGGCGAGGGGACGGCGGACGTGCTCGCGGGCGTCGACCTCGACCTGCGCGTGCTGACCCTGCCCTTCGTGATGCTCGCGGGGTGGATCCAGGCGAGGACGCGATAGAGCGGCAAGCAGCCCGGAAGCATGCTGAAACGGCGTGGCGCGCCCTCACCCCCGCTGCCGCGCGCCGCTCTCCACGAATGGTTCACGTTGGGACACAAGTCGCTGGGAACGACTGTGTTCAGGCATTCGGAGACGACTCTTCGGGCCCGCCTCCGGACCGGGGTCTGGCGCTCGCCGGCTTGGCCCACGCGATGGGCATCGACGGGTCACGAGCGAGCACCCGCGCCCGCGATCGCCGGCCTCGCCCGCCGGGGAGCACCCACGGTCGTCCGCAGTCGCCGGCCTCGCCCGCCGGGGAGTACCCACGGACGTCCGCAGTCCCCGGCCTCGCCGGAAGGTCCGTAACCGACCACTTCCGCGATCGCCGGTCTTGTCGGGTGGTGATGGCGGTCGTGGGTCCTCGATCGCCACCTCCGCGCTCTTGGGCTGTCCTCGGCGGTTGCTCGACTTCAGGTGATGTCAGCCCTTCCGGCGAGGCCGGGGACTGCGGACGTCCGTGGGTGCTCCCCGGCGGGCGAGGCCGGCGACTGCGGACGTCCGTGGGTGCTCGCTCGTGACCCGTCGATGCCCATCGCGTGGGCCAAGCCGGCGAACGCCAGACCCCGGTCCGGAGGCGGGCGTCGAGGTCTTTGCACCTCCGGGATTCGGGCCGCTTCCAGCCTGATCGGCGCTCGAGCGCAGGGCACGCGGCGGGGCAGGTCGGCCCGCTCAAGGCGCCACCCAGCGCCGCACCCGCTCCGCGTAGAGGCTCCGCGGGAAGCTCCGCAGGAAGCCCTCCGCCCGCGCCCGCAGCGCCTCCGTCCGCCCGAGGCCCCGCAGCGCCTCCAGCGCGATCAGCTCGCGCTCCTCCGCCAGCCGCACGCCCGTCCCCTCCTCCGCGATGCGCAGCGCCTCCGCCGGGTCGCTCCGCAACAACCCCCGCGCCCGCTCCAGCGCGCGCTGCGCGTCCTCCGGCGGCCGCGCCGCCGCGCCACCGCCACCGCCGCCC
>JAQBQI010000256.1 GCA_028287085.1 Myxococcaceae bacterium | reverse complement strand
GGGCCGACCCGACGCGCGGCCGCCGGTCGACGCGCCGACGCCGGTCGACGCGCCGACGCCGGTCGACGTGGCACCCCGGCCCGACGTACCCGTGGCGGTCGTCGACGCGGGTCCCCCTCCGGTCTGCCCCCTCCGCGGAACCGACTGGGACATCGACGTCGGCGGCATGCGCGCGTCGTGGGAGTTCACCGCCGACGGCCGCTGGGTGGTCTCCAGCGAGGGCTCCGTCATCGCCTCCGGGGACTACGCGCTCGCGGGCGACGAGGTGGTGCTCTCCAACGAGATGAGCAGCAGCGGCGGCGGCTGCGACCCCGCCGACCGCGGAACCTTCCGGCTCGACTTCTCCCCCGACTGCGCCCGGCTCCAGCTCGCGGTCGTGCGCGACGACTGCTCCGACCGCGGCGAGGGCATCGCCCTCTTCCGCTTCACCCGCCGCTGAACCCTCCGCTCGGCCCTGGCCGGTGACAGTCCCCGAGCCGAAGGGGTACTTCCATGTAGGTGTAGGTGGTGCTAGGTAGCGCGCAGCTCAAGCGTTCCCTTCTCTCGTTTCGCGGAGGTTTCCTGATGATTCGCTCTTCTTTCGCTGGTTTCGCGGGCGTCGTGTTGGTCGCGGCCCTCTCTTCGGGCTGTCTCGGCGGTGGTGACGTGGCGGCCGACGAGACCGACGTCACCACCGACGAGCTCAGCGTCGCGGGCTGGGGCCCCCTCACGGGCGCCTGGGTCGGCACGACCGGGGCGTTCCAGGGCCTGGTGATCACGCGCTCGGTCGAGGGCCAAGGCCGGCACTTCTTCGCCGACGTCGACACGGGCATCCGCTGCATCACCGCGCCGTGCCCCTCGCAGGGGCACCTCGAGGGCCGCGTCACCGCGGGCACCCGCAACCTCACCCTCCGGCACCCCGACCGCCCCTCCGCCGAGTCGGCCCGCTTCTACGGCACCTACGCGTACACCCTCAACGGCTCGACCCTCACGCTCGCGCAGAACGGCCGCATCGTCGCCCGCCTCCGCAAGGCGACCTCGTACTGCTCCGACGCCGACCAGTGCGCCGAGCAGGGGCTCATCACCCCGCGCTGCGTGGGCTACTTCGCGTGCGAGTCCAACGCGTGCCGCTACCGCTGCGGCCAGCCCCCCCGCCCCACCTGCGCCGCCACGCTCTGCGCGCCGGGCACCATCTGCGTCGAGGGCGACGAGGGCGCGCAGTGCATCACCGCCTGCGCCGCCGTGCGCTGCACCTCGGGCACCACCTGCGTGGCCGACGCCAACGGCGCCCGCTGCGTTCCGCGCACCTGCGAGAACAGCCCCATCACCTGCCCCGCGGGGCAGATGTGCAACAACAACGTCGACGGCCCGGGCTGCATCACCCGCTGCGCCACCGTGCGCTGCGCCGCCGGCAGCACCTGCGTGGCCGACGCCGACGGCACGCGCTGCGTGGTCGACGCCGGCGCCTGCGTCAGCGACAGCGACTGCCTCCTCCACGACAACTACTGCGGCGGCTGCGCCTGCAACGCCCTCGGCCACAACCAGCGCCCTGTTACCTGCACCAATCCGGTCGCCTGCTTCCGCCAGCCCTGCGGCGGCCTGACGGCCCGCTGCGACACCGCCTCGCACCGCTGCCAGGCCGTGCCCGCGGCGCCCGCGGGCGTCCGCTGCGGCACCACCACCTGCGGCGTGGGCCTCGTGTGCTGCAACCCGCTGCGGAACATCTGCACGGCCCCCGGGATGTTCTGCATCCAGTGACCCGCCCGGCTTTGATCCCGCCCCGCCGGTGCTGATATCCCTCCGCGCGCGCCCCCTTCCACCGGGGCAGCGCGGAGGAGCACCGATGTACCGCAACGCCCAGCAACGCTTCGCCACCACCCTCGACGAGATCCGCGAGGCGGGTCTCTTCAAGACCGAGCGCGTGATCGTCAGCCCGCAGGGCGCCCGCATCGGGGTGCGCCCGCCGGGGGAGACCGGGACGCGCGAGGTGCTGAACTTCTGCGCCAACAACTACCTCGGGCTCAGCGCCCACCCCGCCGTGATCGCGGCCGCCCACGCGGCCATCGACACGCACGGCTTCGGGCTCTCGTCGGTGCGCTTCATCTGCGGCACGCAGGACCTCCACAAGACCCTCGAGCGCCGGCTCGCGGAGTTCCTCGGGACCGAGGACGCGATCCTGTACGGGTCGGCCTTCGACGCCAACGGGGGCCTGTTCGAGACGATCCTCGGCGAGGAGGACGCGGTCATCTCCGACGCGCTCAACCACGCCTCGATCATCGACGGCATCCGGCTCTCGAAGGCCGAGCGCCACCGCTACCCCAACGGCGACATGGTCGCGCTCGAGGTGATCCTGAAGGCGACGCTGGGCAAGCGCACGCGGCTCATCGCGACCGACGGCGCCTTCTCGATGGACGGCTACCTCGCGAAGCTCGACGCCATCTGCGACCTCGCGGAGAGGTACGACGCGCTGGTGATGATCGACGAGTGCCACGCGACGGGCTTCATCGGCGCGACCGGCCGCGGCACCGCCGAGCACCACGGCGTGATGGGCCGCGTCGACATCATCACGGGCACCCTCGGCAAGGCCCTCGGCGGCGCGTCGGGCGGCTTTACCGCGTCGCGTAAGGAGGTCGTCGAGCTGCTGCGCCAGCGGTCGCGGCCGTACCTCTTCTCCAACACCGTGGCGCCCGCCATCGTGGGGGCGTCGATCGCCGTGCTCGACCTGCTCACGCAGAGCACCGCGCTGCGCGACAAGGTCATGGGCAACGCGCGCTACTTCCGCGAGGGGATGACCCGCGCGGGCTTCACGCTGAAGCCGGGGTTCCACCCGATCGTGCCGGTGATGCTGGGCGACGCGCGGCTCGCGCAGGACTTCGCCGCGGCCCTGCTCGACGAGGGCGTCTACGTGATCGGGTTCTTCTTCCCGGTGGTGCCGAAGGGCGAGGCGCGCATCCGGGTGCAGCTCTCGGCCGTGCACGAGCGCGCCGACCTCGACCACGCCATCGCGGCGTTTACCTCCATCGGTAAGCGCCTCGGGGTGATCGCCGGCTGAGCGCGGCGGGCGTGATCATCACGACGGGCGAGTGCCGGCTGTACACCGCGCGGGAGGGCGCCCTCTCGGCGGTGGGCCACGACCTGCTGCTGCGCGCGGCGCGCTGGAGCGTCGACGTCGACCGCGCGGCGC